>NZ_DAIOIA010000086.1:0-13439 GCF_036744435.1 Propioniciclava sp.
CCCAGCCCGAACGCCACCATGATCTGGGGGAAGAACGTCTTGGAGACGCCACCCTCAGAGTTGTCGATGGACATCGACGCGCCCAGCGCCAGGGCGGCCCCCAGCCGTCCCTTGGGCGGAACGAAGTCCGCTTCGTTGTCGTTCTCGTCACCGTCGAGCACCGAGACCCCCTGCAGCGTCTCCGCCGCGAGATCGTCGGTTCCGGAGACGCGGCTCGCTCCCCAGAGCGGCTCCCCCTCGGGGGTGCTGTTTTCGTCAGACACCGTTGTCGGCCCTTCTCTTTAATCGCGCGAGCTGGCGTGATGCCAACGGCCCGGTCCCCCCATCCTCGGAGAGTTGCTACGGGCTCGAAACGCGCCCCCAACCATGGGCACGTTGCTCGTGTCAGTCCGATTCGAGCACGGCTGGGGCGCTCCCGCTAGATGAACCGGGATCATTGCCCACCGGTTGCAGCAACACATGGCAACTTCACGCTCAGAAACCGCCTCCCCCGCGGAAAATCGACTCCGCGGGTATTCCCGTGATCCGTTGTTGCCACGGCGCCGCTGCAGGACCCGAGATGACCGCGCCCGCGCCGTTTGCGATGATGAGAGATGTGCCTGAACCCGTCTCGCTCGCCCTCATGACCGCCGCCGACGTCGACGACGCGGTCCGCGCTCACATCTCCATGCAGCACGTCGCCTACGCCCACCTGGCCGACCCCGGGCACGCGGCCGCCCTGTGGAACTCGGCCCCCGATCGCCGCGACGGCCTGCTGGCCGATCTGGCCGCCGCCACCGAGGCGGCCCACCTGCATGAGGAGCCCGAAGCCCGGCACGTGGTGGCCCGGAGCACGCGCGGGGCGATCGTCGGACTGGCGTCCTCATTCACCGGGGTCGGCGAGTGGGAACACGACCTGTTCGGGGACGGCCACGTCCCCGCGGGGGTCGACTGGTGCCTGGACACGCTCTATGTGATGCCGGGCCTGCGCAACGCCGGCCTGGGGCAGCGGTTGCTGGACGCCGCCCTGCCGGATCACCGCGACGCTTACCTCTGGGTCATCCAGGGAAACCCGGGGGCTCGGCGGTTCTACGAGCGCAACGGCTTCGCCCTGGATGGCTTCGGCGGGCACTCGGGGCCCAACTGGGGCGATCTAGGCATGGAGCGGATGGTGCGCCGCTCCGGGCGCTGAGGCCGACCGCCCCTGGGGCAGGGCTTCCTTACCACGCTCGGATTTACGCATCAAGAGACTTGCCAAATTATCTCCTTGGAAAACGCTTGCCCTTCCTGCCAAGAGCTACTACGCGCAGTAGTGTGAGGAGGGATACGAGCCCCATCCACCTGGAGGTCGAGCATGGACCAGCCCACCACCCGCAACCTGACGCACCTGCCCGATCTGGGCACCAGCGCCGGTCGCGTCGGCCCTGTACGGCTGCGCATGCCGATCTACGTCGACCTCCTGCCGCCGTGCAACAACGCCTGCCCTGCCGGCGAGAACATCCAAGAGTGGCTCCGCCTGGTCAAGGCCAAGAACGACCTGGGCGCCTGGCGCGAGCTGACCCGCAACAACCCCTTCCCCGCCATCCACGGCCGCGTCTGCTACCACCCGTGCGAGACGGCCTGTAACCGCATCGAACTCGACGGCGCCGTCTCCATCCATTCGGTCGAACGCTTCCTCGGGGACGCCGCCATCGAGCACGGCTGGCAGTTCACCAAACCCACCCACAGTTCCGGACGCCGAGTCCTGATCATCGGCTCGGGCCCCTCCGGCCTGGCCGCCGCCTACCACCTCGCCATGCTGGGGCACGAGGTCGAGATCCACGACGGCTCCGAACTCCCCGGCGGCATGATGCGCTACGGCATCCCCGAATACCGGCTGCCCCGCGACGTCCTGGACGCCGAGATCGCCCGCATCCGCGAACTGGGCGTCACCTTCGTCCAGAACCACAAGGTCACCGACCTGCTCGCCGAGCAGCGCGCCGGCCACTTCGACGCCGTCTTCGTCGCCATCGGCGCTCACCTGTCCAAGCGGGTCGACATTCCCACCATGGACGCCGGACGCATCGTCGACGCCGTCAGCTTCCTGCGCGACGTGGCCTCCGGGGATCGACCCCTGATCGGCCGCCGGGTCGCCGTGTACGGCGCAGGCAACACCGCCATGGACGCCGCCCGCACCGCCCGCCGCCTCGGCGCCGAGGAGTCGATCGTCGTCTACCGCCGCACCCAGGAACAGATGCCCGCCCACGCCGAGGAGCACGCCGAGGCCGTCCGCGAGGGCGTGAAGATGAACTGGCTGCGCACCATCAACCAGTTCGACGAAGGTCAGATGCAGGTCGAGATCATGGAACTCGACGAGTCCGGCAAGGCCCGCGGCACCGGCCGGTTCGAGACCTTGGAGGCCGACACCGTCATCTTGGCGCTCGGCCAGGAGGCCGACTCGGGCTTCCTGCAGTCGATCCCCGGCATGAGCTTCGACGGCGACACGGTCAACGTCGACCCCACGACGCTGATGACCGATGTGCCCGGCATCTTCGCCGGCGGCGACGCGGTTCCCTCGGAGCGCACGGTGACCGTCGGTGTCGGCCACGGCAAGAAGGCCGCCAAGATGATCGACCTGTGGCTGTCCAACATGCCCGCCATCCCGAAGGAAGAGCGCGACCTGGCGAGCTTCGACAAGCTCAACCTCTGGTACTGGGGCGACAACCGACGCACCTCCCAGCCCGAACTGGCAATCGCGGCACGCAAGGCCTTCGACGAGGTCGTCGGCGGCCTGACCGAGGACGAGGCCCGGACCGAGGCATGGCGATGCCTGAGCTGCGGCAACTGCATCGAGTGCGACGGCTGCCTGGGATCCTGCCCCGAGGACGCCGTCATCAAGCTCGGCAAGGGCAACCGGTACCGCTACGACTACGCCAAGTGCACCGGCTGCGGTACCTGCTACGAGCAGTGCCCGGTGCACGCCATCGACATGATCGCGGAACGCTGAGCGGCGAGTAAAGGACGGAAGACAACACCATGACCCGAGCGATCATCGATGGCAACGAGGCCGCCGCTTCGGTGGCCTACCGGCTGAACGAGCTGTGCTCCATCTACCCCATCACCCCCAGTTCCACGATGGCCGAACTGGCCGACGAGTGGGCGGGCAAGGAACAGACGAACGTGTTCGGCATCCGCCCCACCGTCGTCCAGATGCAGTCCGAGGGCGGCGCCGCGGGCGCCCTCCACGGGGCGCTGCAGGGCGGCGCGATGAGCACCACCTTCACCGCCTCCCAGGGCCTGCTGCTCATGATCCCGAACATGTACAAGATCGCGGGTGAGCTCACCTCGACGGTCTTCCACGTGGCGGCCCGTTCGCTGGCCGCCCAGGGGCTGTCGATCTTCGGCGACCACCAAGACGTCATGGCCGTGCGGCAGACGGGCTTCGCGCTGCTCAGCTCCGCGTCGGTCCAGGAGTGCCACGACCTGGCCGCCGTCAGCCAGCTGGCGACGCTGCGCAGCCGTGTCCCGTTCATCCACTTCTTCGACGGGTTCCGCACCAGCCACGAGCTGAACACCCTGGAGATGCTCAGCGACGACGACCTGCGCGCCTACGTGCCCGAGTCGCTCATCATCGAGCACCGCGACCGCGCGCTGAGCCCCGAGCACCCCTACATTCGCGGCACCGCGCAGAACCCGGACACCTACTTCCAGAGCCGCGAGACGGTCAACCCCTACTACGACAAGGTTCCGGGCATCGTTCAGGGGGCGATGGACGAGTTCGCCGAGCTGACCGGCCGCCAGTATCACCTGATGGAGTACCACGGCGCTCCGGACGCCGAGGCGATCATCATCATCATGGGCTCGGGCGCTCAGTCGGCGATGCAGGCGGTCGACCACCTGCTGGCGGACGGCCGCAAGGTCGGCGTCCTGCAGGTGCGGCTCTACCGCCCGCTGCCGGTCGAGGCCCTGCTGGACGCCATCCCCGAGACCGTGTCGACCATCGCGGTCATGGACCGGACGAAGGAGCCCGGTGCTGGCGGCGAGCCCCTGTTCCTGGACGTCACCTCGGCCCTGGCCGAGGCCGTCTCGACGGGACGCCGCGCCACCCTGCCGCGGGTCATCGGCGGCCGCTACGGGCTGTCCAGCAAGGAGTTCACCCCCGGCATGGTGATCGGGGTCTTCGACGAACTGGCCAAGCCGTCGCCGCGTCCTCGGTTCACCGTCGGCATCCATGATGACGTCACGATGCTGAGCCTGGACTACCACGAGCTCGACGTGGAATCCCCCGACACGCTGCGCGCGGTGTTCTTCGGCATCGGCTCCGACGGCACCGTCGGCGCCAACAAGAACACCATCAAGATCCTGGGCAGCCAGGACGGCACGTTCGCCCAGGGCTACTTCGTCTACGACTCCAAGAAGTCCGGCAGCCGGACCGTCAGCCACTTGCGCTTCGGGCCGAAGCCGATCACCGCGCCTTACCTGGTCAACGCGTCCGGGTTCATCGGCGTCCACCACTGGTCGATCCTGGAGCGCGTCGACGTGCTGAAGATGGCCCGCCGCGGCACGGTCGTGCTGGTCAACAGCCACTACCCGGCCGAGGAAGTGTTCGGCCATCTGCCCGAAGCGATGCAGCGTCGGCTCATCGAACTCGACTGCGAACTGTGGACGGTGGACGCCAACGCCGTCGCCCGCACCGCCGGCATGGGCAACCGCACCAATACCGTGCTGCAGACCTGCTTCTTCGCCATCAGCAAGGTGATGGAGCGCGACGCGGCCATCGAGGCCGTCAAGCAGTCGATCCGCAAGACGTACGGCCGACGCGGTCCCGACGTGGTCGCCAAGAACGAGAACGCGGTCGATGCCGCCATCGCGCACCTGCACCGCGTCGAGGTTCCGGCCGCCCCCGTCTCGGACAAGCAGCGGCTCGCGCCGGTGCCCGCCAGCGCACCGGCGTTCGTCCGCGACGTGACCGCCCAGATGCTGCTCGACAACGGCGATTCCCTGCCGGTGTCGGCGCTGCCCGTGGACGGCACCTACCCCAGCGGCACCACCCAGTACGAAAAGCGCAACATCTCCGACATCGTCGCGGTGTGGGACGAAGGCGCCTGCATCCAGTGCGGCAACTGCGCCTTCGTGTGCCCGCACGCCGTGCTGCGCGCCAAGTACTACCCCGAGACCGCTTTGGAGGGGATGCCCGAGGGCTTCCAGACCGCCGAGTTGAACGCGGCCGGACTGCCGGGGGCGCGCTACACGCTGCAGGTGTACGCCGAGGACTGCACCGGGTGCGGCCTGTGCGTGGAGGCCTGCCCGGTGAAGGTGCCCGGGGGCACCAACCGCAAGGCCATCAACCTGGCGCTGGTGGACGACCGCGAGCCGACCCGCACGAACGTCGAGTTCTTCGAGTCGATCCCGATCAACCGCCGCAGCCGCGTCGACTTCGCGACCGTGCGGGGCGTCCAGTATCTGGAGCCGCTGTTCGAGTTCTCCGGGGCCTGCACCGGCTGCGGCGAGACCCCGTACCTCAAGCTGCTCAGCCAGCTGTTCGGTGGCCGCACCTCCATCGCGAACGCGACGGGCTGCAGCTCGATCTACGGCGGCAACCTGCCCACGACGCCGTGGTCGCGCAACAAGTACGGTCGCGGCCCGGCCTGGTCGAACTCCCTGTTCGAGGACAACGCCGAGTTCGGGCTGGGGCTTCGGCTGGCGGCCGACCTGCAAACGGAGCTGGCCCGCACCCGGCTGGAGCAGCTGCGTCCGGACATCGGCAACGATGAACTGGTCGATACGATCCTGACCACCGAGCAGAAGTACGAGTCGGATCTGAGCGCGCAACGCGCCCGCGTCGACGAGCTGAAGGTGATCCTCGAGGGCATGGACGGCATCCGCGCCGCAGACCTGCGTTCGGTGTGCGACCACCTGCTGCGCCGTTCGGTGTGGATCGTCGGCGGCGACGGCTGGGCCTACGACATCGGCTCGGGCGGCCTGGACCACGTGCTCGCCTCCGGGCGCAACGTCAACGTGCTGGTGCTCGACACCGAGGTGTACTCCAACACCGGCGGTCAGGCGTCCAAGGCGACGCCGATGGGCGCCGTCGCGAAGTTCGCCTCGGCGGGCAAGGAGACCATCTCCAAGGACCTGGCGATGCAGGCGATCAGCTACGGCAACGTCTACGTCGCCCGCGTGGCGATGGGCGCCGACCCCGAGCAGACGCTGAAGGCCTTCCGTGAGGCGGAGGCCTACGACGGGCCGAGCCTGATCCTGGCCTACAGCCACTGCATCGCCCACGGTATCGACATGAAGAAGGGCCTCGATCAGCAGTACCTGGCGGTCAACTCCGGGCACTGGCCGCTGATGCGGTACAACCCGGTGCTGCGGATGGCCGGCAAGAACCCGTTCCTGCTCGATTCCCCGCGGCCGCGGTTCCCGCTGCGGACGTATCACGAGAACGAACTGCGATTCCGGATGCTCAAGGCGTCCGACCCCGAGGCCGCCGAGCGGATGCTGGAGTTCGGCCAGGCGCAGGTGGCCCGCCGCTGGCGCGACTACGAAGACATGTCGGTTCGCGGCGCGGATGAGTTCGCCACCGACGCGAAGGAGTGAACAATGGATCTGACCACCACCTACCTCGGCCTGGAGCTCAAGCACCCGGTCGTGGCGTCGGCGGGCCCGCTGTCGCAGACGCTGGACGGCGTGAAAGGCCTCGCCGATGGCGGTGCGTCCGCGGTCGTGCTGTACTCGCTGTTCGAGGAGCAACTGCGCGCCGAGGTCGCCCGTGACGAGGCGCTGATCGAATCCCACGAGAACGCCTCCCCCGAGGCGCTGGACTACTTCCCGGCCAACCCGATCACCACCAAGTCGGCCGCCTACAGCTACCTGTCGCTGCTGGAGCGTTCGGCCTCGGCGCTGGACGTCCCGGTGATCGCCTCCCTGAACGGCGCGGACCTGGGCGGCTGGGTCGAGTTCGCTCGTGAACTCGCCGATGCGGGTGCTGCGGCCATCGAGCTGAACATCTACCTGGTGCCCGGCGACACCGCCGCCAGCGGTGAGGCCGTCGAGCGCCGCCACGTGGAGATCGTGTCGGCGGTGACCAGCGCGGTCGGGATCCCGGTGTCGGTGAAGATGTCGCCCTACTTCAGTTCCCCGGGCAACATGGCGTTGCAACTCCTCGACGCGGGGGCGTCCGGGCTGGTGCTGTTCAACCGGTTCCTGCAGCCCGACGTGAACCCCGAGACCCTCGGCCTGGATTCGGCCTTCGACCTGTCGACCTCGCACGAGGGTCGGCTGCCGCGCACGTGGATCGCGGCCCTGCGCAACCACACCACCGCGTCCCTGGCGGGGTCGACGGGCGTGGAGACCGCCGACGACGTCATCCGCTACCTGCTGGCGGGCGCCGACATCGTGATGAGCACGGCGGCGCTGGTCCGCCACGGCCGCGCCTACACCGCCGAACTCGTGGGCGGGCTGCAGTCCTGGATGGTCCGCAAGGGGTTCACGTCGCTGGAGCAGGTGCGCGGCATGATGGCGCTCCCCCCGGTGACCGACGCCGACGCGATCGAGCGCGGCGGCTATGTGGCCGCGATTCAGGCGGCGAAGGAGCGCTACGGCGCACTGTGACCCTGAGCCGCGGCGGTGCTGCCCGCCGCGGCAGCACCGCCGTATCGCGGACGACCCTCGCAACCCTAGGATAGTTAGGTAGGCCTTACCGACCTTTCTTGAATGCGAGCCGCATGAGCACCAGCCCGCCCGTCTTCACCCGTCGCAGCCTCCTGGCGCTCACCTGGCCCCTGCTGGTCGTCACGTTGTTCGCGCTGCTGGGCGCCCTGGGCAACCAGGTGCTCTTGCTGATGCAATCGGACGCCCTGAACGCGGCGATCAGCAACGCCAACCGGATCTTCGGCGTCGCCAACGACGTCGCCGTGCTGTTCGGCTTCGGGTCCTTGGTCGTCGTGGCCCAGTTGTTGGGTGCGGGCGCGATCCCCGCCGCGCAGCGCGCCAGCATCATCGCGTTGCGAGCCAGCACCCTGCTCGGTCTCGCCCTGGGCGTGGTCGCGGCGCTGGGTGCCCCGCTGTTCCTGGATTGGCTGCGCGCCGACCCGGCGGTGCGTCCCGACGCACAGGCCTACATCTGGGTGGCCGCGGCGGGCGTCGCCTTCTACGCCTACCAGATGGTCGCCTACTCGGTCCTGCGTGCGTTCGGCCGCACCATCGACCTGCTGATTCCCGCGATCCTCATCAACGTCATCGACCTGACCCTGCTCTACACCTTCTTGTTCGTGCTGGATCTCGGGGTCATCGGCTCGGCGCTGCCGACCCTCATCGTCCGAGCGTCCGTCGTGGTGCTGCTGGCATGGCTGGTCCGCCGGGTCGCACGCATCGGCATCTTCACCCCGCTGCCACCGAGGGAGGCGGGGGCCCGGAGCTGGACGATGGCCCGGCTGTCCGTCCCGACGGTGATCGAGAACTCGGTGTTCAACGTCGCCGTCCTGGTGGGGGCGTCGGCGGTGAACGCACTGGGGCGCGACGCCACCAACGCGCAGAGCTTCGCCCTGACGCTCACCGCCCTGGTCACCGGCGTCACGCTCGCCTTCTCCCAGGGCAACGAGACGATCGTCGGCTGGGACGTCGGCGACAGAGACGTGGCGCACGCCCGCCGCCAGACGCGCGCGACGCTGATCATCACCGTCACCGCGTCCGTCGTGCTCGCGGTCGCCTTGTGGCTGGGCGGGCCGACGCTGCTGCCGCTCGTCGGGCTCAACGCCGCCGCGGTCGCGCTGGGAACCCAGGGGCTCGCGGTGAGCATCGTGCTGCTGCCGCTGGCCGCCATCACGACGATCCTGTACGGGGCGCTGCGTTCCGCCGGGGACGTCACCGCTCCGATGGCCTACTCCATCGCCACCAGCGTCGTCGTCCTGGCCCCCGCCTCCCTCCTCTTCGCCGAGACCCTCGGCGGGGGCGTCGCGGGCGCGTTCTGGGCGTTGGCACTGGCCGAAGCGGTCAAGGCGGTCCTGCTGGGCTGGCGGTGGTGGCGCGGTCGGTGGGCGGAACTCCCCCGCGTCGTCGACGACGCCGACGGCGCGGCATCCGACACCACCGCGGGGGCATGACCACCCGCCGGGAGCCGGAGACGACCACCGCGCGGGCCGCCCGCTCGCACGTCGAGGACGCCGTGCGCTGGGCGCTGGTCGTCGGGTACTGGACGACGCCGCTTCCGCACCGGCCATCGCGGCGCGCGCGGGCCACGCGGGCGCAGGTGGCCGAACAGGTGCGGGACCTCGGCGACCCACGCGCGCCTGGCCGCATCACTTCCCGGTTCTCCACGGTGGCGGGCGCCGACGAGGATCGGGTGCGCATCCACGTGACGTGGCGCCAGGATTGGCCGGTGGTCTTCACCGCCCGGGTGACGTCGCGTTCGACGATCCCCGCGGCGCTCACCTGCCGATGAGGCCGGAGTTCCTCAGTTCGACGAACGCCTGGTAGGAGTCGCCGTTATCGGGAAGGGTCAAGACCTGCTTTCTCGGGGGCCGGGCCATCACGGTGGCCTCAGCACCGCAAGGCTCAGTCCTCGATGGGCAGAAGCTCCGTCCTCGGCGGAGTCAGGCTCAGTCCTCGGCGGGGCCAGGCTCAGTCCTCGGCGGAGACGCCCCACCCGGCGGGTGGGAGTCATTCGCTGGGGGCACGACCGGGCGGGGCGGGCTCGCCTAGACTCAGCCGGGATGGAACCCGCCGAACCCGCACGCGCCCGACCCCGCACGTCCGACCGCACCGCGACCGCCCCCCGCCCCGGTCCGCGTCCACTGCGGGTGGCGCTGTTCACCGACAACTACGGACCAGCCCCCAGTGGCCTGCTGTATGCCGTGCAGTTCTTGGAGAAGGAACTGCTCGACGACGGCTGCCACGTGCAGGTGGTGGCCCCCGCGACGCCGGGGCCGAACCCGTTCAAGAACCACCCGCTGCGCTCCGAGCTCCGGCTGCCCTCCATCAAGCTTCCCGGCCTCCCGATGGCCGTCGCTGGGGGCAGCGGGTTCGAGCGGGCCCTCGACGCGTTCGCCGCCGACCCGCCCGACGTCATCCACGTTCAAGGGCTGGGGCCGATCGGCCTGCTGGGGGTGTGGGCGGCCGATCGCGCCGAGTGCCCCCTCATGGTGACGTGGCACACCGACTTCGAGGCCTACGCCGACCATTACGCCATGCTGACGCCGTTCCTGGACGCCTTCTACCAGCTGCTGAAGGTGTCCACGAAGGGCATGAAACGACCGCAGATGCAGGACATGCGCAGGTGGCTCTCCGACGGCCGCCTGGTGGTGTCGGGGTTGCTGCGCCGACGGCTCACGGCCTTGTCGCGCCGCAATCTGCTGGAGGCCGCCCAAGACATGCTGGAGGCCGCCGAACTGGTGACCGCACCGTCGGACAAGACGGCCGTGCGCGTGCGCGAGCTGGCCCCGCGCAGCCACATCCGCGTGGTGCCCAACGGGGTGGACGCCCTGCCGCAGGGACGCCCCTTGCCACCCGCGTCCGGGCCCCGGATCCTGTACGTGGGGCGCATCGCCCCCGAGAAGAACATCGCCTTGCTGGTGGACGCGTTCGCCTGGGTGCGCGAGGACATCCCCAACGCGGAGTTGATGTTCGTCGGCGACTGGCGGGTGTCCTCAACCGTGGCGCAGAAGCTGCGGGCGGCTCGTAAGCGGGGCGGCGTCACGCTGGTGGGACAAGTGCCGCGCCAGCAACTGGGCCCCTACTACGCATCCGCCGATGTGTTCGCGTTCCCCTCGACGTCCGACACACAAGCCTTGGTGCTGCACGAGGCGGCCCACGCGGGGCTGCCGATCGTCACCGTCGACCCCGAACTGCGGCTCGTGGTGGACCCGGACGTCAACGGGATGCTCGCGCGTCCGACCCCGGAGTCGCTGGCCCGCCAACTCGTGGCGATGTTGCGCCGCCTGCAGGACCCGGAGTTCGCCGGGCGTGCGCACGCCCGCAGCCGCGAGATGGCGTCGTGGTGGACGATCCAGCGCCAATCCGAGGCGATGATCGCCCTGTACCGCGACCTGGCCGCCGGGCACCCCATCCCTGAGTCGATGCACGCCGACCCGTCATGACACCGCTCGAGAACGCCGCCGCGTGCCCATGTGGCACCGGCAGGTCGTATGCGGGGTGCTGTGGGCGCTATCACAGCGGCGCCCGCCGACCGCCCACGGCGGTCGCACTCATGCGGTCGCGGTACACCGCCTTCGCGCTGGGGCTGCGCGACTACCTGTCCGCCACGTGGCACCCGACCACCCGTCCGGAGACGCTGCTCCTGGACGCGGAGACGACCTGGACGGGCCTCGACATCACAGCGACGACGCATGGTCAGGCCTGGGAGGACGAGGGCACCGTCACCTTCGCCGCCGCGTGGGTCTCGCCGCAGGGCTCCGGCGTTCTCCGGGAGCGGAGCCGGTTCGTGGTCGAGGACGGCCGCTGGTTCTACCTGGAGGGGGTGACGCGCTGAGCCTGCGGCTCAGCCGACCGTTCGTGGCGGCTCCGTTTCGTCTTCCGGGGAGGGCGGGGCGTCCTGGCTGGCCGGCGCTGGGTCCGCCAGCCACGGGGCGGGCTTGCGGCGGTTCTCAAGAAGCGTCTCCACCTGATGCCACCCGATGACGAACAGCCCCCACAGAAGGGGGGAGCCGACCAACAGCGCGATGACGACGATGTGCCATGGCGGAGCGTGCTCGGCCAGCCACACAAGAATCTGCAAAACGATCGCGCCCCCGATGAGCGCGGCAGCAATGAGCATGATGACGAAGCCGCATCCGCCGCTCTTCACGGCTGAAGGGTCGTCTCAGTACGGGGGGATCCGCCTCGCTCCATGAGGCCACGCTAGCAACGGCCACGGCGTGAATCCATCCATGCGGGGAGGGCGGCGTCGAGCGCCAGTAGCCCGCTCGACGCCGGGGTCATGTCCGCCACGAACGGGGCGGGTCGGTGGCTACCGCACGGGTGCGGTGCTGCGCATCCAGCGGTGAGCGCCCCAGCCCAGAACCGCCCCCGGGACGAGCAGCAGGCCAGCCACCAGCGACAGCCCACCGAACCCGAACCAGGCGAGCAGCGGGGCCGACACCAGCGCCGCGAAGGCGCCCGCGTAGTTCATCAGGGCGTCGGTGGCCCCCTGCAGCGGGACGCGCAGCTCTCCGGCGTCCACCCCGGCGAGCAGGGAGGAGGCGGCGATCGTCGCGGCAGACCAGCCGACCCCGAGCAGCACCAGGGACGCCCCCACCCAGACCGCGTCGTGGCCGGCGAGCATCGCGAGCACCACGGCGGCGGCCAGGATGATCAGTCCGGCCACCCCGGTGCGCAGGGGGCCGAACTGATCGGAGGTCCAGCCGAACAGCGGGCTGAGGGCGTACATGCCGAGGATGTGGAGGCTGACGATCCCGCCGATCAGCACGAGGTTGTGCTCGCCTGCGGAGAGGTGCAGGGGCGTCATCGTCATGATGGCGACCATGACGGCGTGGGAGACCACCAGCAGTACGACGCCGAAGCGTGCGAGCGGGTGCCGAAGGGCCCAGCCGAGCGCGGCGAAGCTGCCACCTCGCGCGGCCGCCGGATGGAGCGAGCCCACGGGTGCGGACGTCGTGAGCGTGGCGGGGGCGCGGTACAGCAGCGTGACGGCGAGGGCGGCCAAGCCGAACCCGATCGCGGAGAACAGATAGGGCGCCGCCAGCGGCTCGACGCCGATGCGCGGCCCCAGGCCCGCTGCGAGCGAGGTGAGGTTCGGTCCGATCACCGAGCCGAGGGTGGTGGCCCACACGACGAAGGACAGGGTGCGCCCGCGGGAATGCGGGCCCGCGAGTTCGGCGGCGGCGTAGCGGGATTGCAGGTTCGTGGCGCTGGCGAACCCGAACGCGGCGAGGCCGAGGAGGACGACGGGCAGCCAGCCGAGGGTGGCCCCGGCGACGATCAGCGCCGCGCCGGCCAGGGCGATCAGATAGCCCAGTCGGAGCGAGACGCGGCGGCCGCGGCGGGCGGCGAGGTGAGCCAGTGGGACGGCCGCCACCCCGGCGCCGAGCACCGTCAGCCCCTGCCCGACGCCCGCATACTCGTTGCCCCAGAGCTGTCCGATGAGGAGTGCGCCGACGGCGATTCCCGAGGCGACGCCGATGCCGCCGACGATGTTGCTGACGACCAGCGCCCCCAGGGAGCCTCCCGTCGCGGGGTGAGCGCCGGGGGGTGGCAGGGTCGGTCGGGTCGTCATGTCAGTCATGGGCGTGCTCCTGGTGTGGGGATGGGTGGTCACCGCTGAGGTGATCGAGGGCGGCGTCGGTGAACTGGGCGAACACGTCGCGACGGACGATGGCGATTCCGCGGTCGGCGTCGGCGAGCAGCAGCAGGGTATCGCCCGGGCGGATCCCGAACATCTCGCGGGCATCCTGGGGGATGACGATCTGGCCTTTGGCCCCTACCTTGACGGTCGCGGCGAGGCGTCCCTCGGGCGCCGGCCCCTC
>NZ_DAIOIA010000087.1:0-13437 GCF_036744435.1 Propioniciclava sp.
TCAAGGACGGCATCATCACCTGGGAGTCGCAGCAGACCGACTACCCCACCACGGGGCCCGACCGGCCCGAGTACGAGCCTCGCGGCTGCCCGCGCGGGGCCTCCTTCTCCTGGTACACCTACTCCCCCACGCGCGTGCGCTACCCGTACGGCCGCGGCGTCCTGCTGGAGATGTACCGCGAAGCCAAGAAGCGCCTCGGCGACCCGGTCGCGGCCTTCCACGAGATCAGCACCGACCAGACCAAGCGGCGCCGCTACCAGCAGGCCCGCGGCAAGGGCGGCCTCGTGCGCATCTCCTGGGACGAGGCCCTCGAGATCGCCGCCGCGAGCTACGTCAACACCATCAAGAACTACGGCCCCGACCGCTGCGTCTCGTTCTCCCCGATCCCGGCGATGAGCATGGTCAGCCACGCCATCGGGACCCGCTTCACGCACCTCATCGGGGGTGCCATGACCAGCTTCTACGACTGGTACGCCGACCTGCCCGTCGCCAGCCCGCAGGTCTTCGGGGACCAGACCGACGTTCCCGAATCCGGCGACTGGTGGGATGCGACCTACCTGATGATGTGGGGCTCCAACGTCCCCCTGACCCGGACGCCCGACGCGCACTGGATGGCCGAGGTCCGCTACCGCGGCACCAAGGTGATCACGGTCAGCCCCGACTACGCCGACAACGTCAAGTTCGCCGACGAATGGCTGCCCGCCCAGGCCGGCACCGACGCCGCCCTCGCGATGGCGATGGGGCACGTCATCCTCAAGGAGAACTTCGTCGACAAGAAGGTCGACTACTTCGACTCCTACGTCAAGCAGTACACCGACCTGGGCATGCTGATCACGCTCGTCGACCACCCGGACGGCCACGGCCTCACCGCGGGCAAGTTCGTCACCGCGGCCGACCTGCCGCAGCACGCCGGACTCACCGACGCCGCCTTCAAGACGGTGATGTGGGACCAGGCCACCGGCGCCCCCGCCGTCCCCAACGGCTCGATGGGCTTCCGCTACGCCGAGGACGGCGCCGGCAAGTGGAACCTCGATCTGGGCGCCATCGAACCGGCGCTGACCTTCCTCGGCGACGCCGACGCCCAGGGCGTCGAGGTCGCGCTGCCCTGCTTCGAGGACCCCCGCGGCGAAGGCTCCATCGTGCGTCGCGGCGTCCCGGCCCGGAGGATCGGCGACACCCTGGTGACCACCGTGTTCGACCTCATGCTCGCCCAGTACGGCGTCGGGCGCGACGGCCTGCCCGGCACGTGGGCTCGGGACTACGACGACGTGGACTCCCCCTACACACCCGCCTGGCAGGCCGAGATCACGTCGGTCCCGGCCGAGGCGTGCATCCGCACCGCCCGCCAGTTCGCCCAGAACTCCGAGGAGTCGAAGGGCCGCACGATGATCATCATCGGCGCGGGCATCTGTCACTGGTTCCACGCGGACGTCACCTATCGCGCGATCATCGCCTTGCTGATGATGACCGGCTGCATCGGCAAGAACGGCGGCGGCTGGGCGCACTACGTCGGGCAGGAGAAGTGCCGCCCGATGACCGGCTGGTTCAACATGGCGAACGCGACCGACTGGCAGCGTCCGCCGCGCACCATGATCGGAACCGCCTACTGGTACATGCACACCGACCAGTGGCGCACCGACGGGTTCTCCTCCGACCGGGTCACGTCCCCGCTCTCCACGGGCGCACTCGACGGCCTGCACACCGCCGACGCCCTCGCCCAGTCCAACCGCCTCGGCTGGATGCCGTTCTACCCGCAGTTCGACGTCAACCCGCTCGATCTGGCGGACGAGGCGAAAGCGGCCGTGGCCCGCGGCGAGGCGGAGAGCGTCCCGGCCTACGTCGCCGCGCAGGTGAAGAGCGGCGCCCTGAAGAGCGCGATGGAGGACATCGACGCCCCGCAGAACTGGCCGCGCACCATGATCTTGTGGCGCTCGAACCTGTTCGGCTCCTCCGCGAAGGGCAACGAGTACTTCCTCAAGCACCTCCTCGGCACCCACAACAACCTGATGCCGAACCAGCACGGGGCGGACGAACGCCCCGAGCACGTCGCCTGGCATGAGGAGGCGCCCGAGGGGAAGCTCGATCTGCTCATGACGGCCGACTTCCGCATGACCAGTTCGACGCTGCTGTCCGACATCGTCTTCCCTGCCGCGACCTGGTACGAGAAGCACGACCTGTCCAGCACCGACATGCACCCGTATGTGCATTCGTTCTCCCCGGCGATCGATCCCCCGTGGGAGGCCAAGACCGACTACGAGCTGTTCACCGAACTGGCGCTGCGGCTGTCCCAGATGAGCAAGGGGCACCTCGACACCCGCTCCGATCTGGTCGCCGTCGCGCTGCAACACGACACCCCCGGCCAGATCAAGCAGCCCGGCGGGGTGGTGCGCGACTGGCTGGGCACCGACATCCCCGCCGTGCCCGGCCAGAACATGCCGGTGCTCTCGGTCGTGGAACGCGACTACACGGCGATCGCCGACAAGCTCGCCACGGTGGGGCCACTGGCCGAGAAGCTCGGTTTCACGGTGAAGAACATCACCTACGACGTCCAGCACGCCACCGCGAAGCTGGCCCAGTTGCACGGCGTGTTCCCCAGCGGTCCCGCCGCGGGACGCCCCGCCATCAACACCGATCAGCGCTTGGCCGAGGCGATCTTGATGTTTTCTGGCACCACCAACGGCGAGCTGGCCACCCAGGGCTTCCACGACCTGGAGCGCAAGACCGGCCGCACGCTCGCCGACCTGGCCGAGGGGTCGGAGGAGAAGCAGATCACCTTCGTGCAGACGCAGCAGGCCCCGCAGCCCGTCATCACCTCGCCGGAATGGTCGGGGTCCGAGACCGGCGGTCGGCGCTACGCCGCGTTCACCATCAACACCGAACGGCTCAAGCCCTGGCACACCCTGTCGGGTCGGATGCACTTCTTCCTCGACCACGACTGGATGATCGACGCGGGCGAACAGTTGCCGACGTTCCGGCCGCCGCTGGACATGACGAAGGCCTACGGCGAACCCGAGCTCGGACCTGCCGGGGAGAAGGCGATCACGCTCCGCTACCTGACGGTGCACAACAAGTGGTCGATCCACTCCGAGTACCAAGACAACCTGTTCATGCTGTCGCTGGGTCGCGGCGGCCCGCAGGCCTGGCTGAGCGTGGCGGACGCCGCGTCCATCGGCGTCGCCGACAACGACTGGATCGAGCTGACCAACGCCAACGGCGTGTTCGTGGCCCGCGCGGTCGTCACCTCGAAGCTGCCTGATGGCATCTGCTACGTGCAGCACGCCCAGGAACGCACGATCGACGTGCCCAAGTCGGAGGCCACCGGCAAGCGCGGCGGCATTCACAACTCGGTGACGCGCATCCTGCTCAAACCCACCCACCTGATCGGCGGCTACGCGCACCAGGCGTACGCCTTCAACTACATCGGCCCCACCGGCGTCCAGCGAGACATCGTCTCGACCGTGCGGCGTCGCTCCCAGGAGGTGCAGTACTGATGGCGAAGCAGCGTCGCGTCATGGCTCAGGTGTCCATGGTGATGAACCTCGACAAGTGCATCGGGTGCCACACCTGCTCGGTCACCTGCAAGCAGGCCTGGACGAACCGGGCGGGCATCGAGTACGTGTGGTTCAACAACGTCGAGACCCGTCCCGGGCAGGGCTATCCGCGCACCTACGAGGACCAGGACACCTGGCAGGGCGGCTGGGTGCGCACCAAGAGCGGCCGGCTCAAGCTCCGCTCCGGCGGCCGGTTCAAGAAGCTGCTCAGCATCTTCGCCTCCCCGGTGCAGCCCGGCATGGAGGACTACTACGAGCCGTGGACGTACGACTACGAGACCCTGATCACGGCCCCGCTCGGTGACGACTTCCCGGTCGCTCGGCCCAAATCCCTGGTCACCGGCAAGAACATGGCCATCGGCGCGTCGGCCAACTGGGACGACTCGCTGGGCGGCGTCGCCGCCACCGAGGCGGGCGACCCGATCTTGAAGAAGCTCCGCGAGGAGGCCAACCAGCAGATCAAGCTCGAGTACGAGAAGAGCTTCATGTTCTTCGTGCCGCGCATCTGCGAGCACTGCCTGAACCCCTCCTGCATGGCCTCCTGTCCCTCGGGCGCGATCTACAAGCGGTCCGAGGACGGCATCGTCCTGGTCGACCAGGACAAGTGCCGCGGCTGGCGGCAATGCATCACCGGCTGCCCGTACAAGAAGATCTACTTCAACCACCGCACCGGCAAGGCCGAGAAGTGCCACTTCTGCTACCCGCGCATCGAGGCGGGCATCCCCACCGTCTGCTCCGAAACGTGCGTGGGGCGCCTGCGCTACCTCGGCATCATCTTGTACGACCCTGACCAGGTCACCCGGGCGGCCTTGGCCGATGACCAGGACCTCTACCAGGCCCAGCTCGACCTGATGCTCGACCCGACCGACCCGGAGGTCATCGCGGACGCCCGGCGCAGCGGGATCCCCGAGGACTGGCTGGACGCGGCGGCGAAGTCTCCGGTGTACGCGCTGATCAAGCACTTCAAGGTGGCCCTGCCGCTGCACCCGGAGTACCGCACCATGCCCATGGTCTGGTACATCCCGCCGTTGTCGCCGGTCGTGGATCTGCTCAAAGACCAGGGCCATGACGCCGAGGCGGGGGGCAACCTGTTCGGAGCGATCGACGCCCTGCGCATCCCGCTGGAGTACCTGGCGGAACTGCTGAGCGCAGGCGACGTCGACGTGGTGCGCGACGTGCTCCAGAAGCTGGCGGCCATGCGCGCCTACATGCGTGACGTGACGCTGGGGCGTCCCCGGCAAGAGGATCTGCCCGCGGCCGTCGGGATGACCGGCGCCGCGATGGAGCAGATGTACCGGCTGCTCGCCATCGCCAAGTACAGCGATCGCTACGTCATCCCGACCGCGCACCGCGAGCAGGCCCACAACCTCGAGGAGATCGGCTGCTCGGTGGACTTCGACGACGATCCCAGCACGCGGGGCGTGTTCGGGGAGTCGTCGGGCCGCGTCGTCCCGGTCGCGGTGGAGTCCTTCGCGGCGGCCAAGGCGAGGCGCGAGGAGGCGGCACGAGGATGAGGCTCCCCGCTCCCCCCAGCAAGCGCCACCGCGTGATCTATGCGGCCGCGTCGGTGGTGCTGTCCTACCCGGACGAGAACGTCCTGGGCCAACTCCCGCTCGTCGAGCAGGCGCTCGCCGAGGTCGACGCCCTGGACGGGTTCGCCGCCACGCTCGCCCACCTGCGCTCGATGCCGGTGCTGGAGGTTCAGAGCTGGCACGTGCAGGAGTTCGACCTGTCACGCCGCCACGCCCTCCACCTGACCTACTGGACCGACGGCGACACCCGGCGACGCGGCGAAGTCCTCGCGGCGGTCAAGCAGACCTACCGCGATTCCGGGCTGCTGGTCGACCTCAACGGCGAACTGCCCGACTACCTGCCGATGGTCCTCGAGTTCGCCGCCCAGGGCGCCCCGGCCATCGGCGTCGCCCTGCTCAACACGTACCGGGCGTCGCTGGAACTGCTCCGGATCGGCCTGACCGAGGACGGGCTCCCGCAGGCCGGCGTCGTCGCCGCCCTCTGCGCGAGCCTGGGCGGCCCTTCCCCGCAGACCCGGGCCGAGGTGCAGCAGCTGCACGACAACCCGCCCACCGAGCTCGTCGGCCTGGACGGATTCCTGACTGCCACGCCGTCCCCGGCGCGCCGCCTGTCCCTGACGGACGCCACCAGGCAAGGAGACTGACATGGGCATCTTCGTGTGGGGCGTCCTGCCCTACGCCACCGCGCTGATCCTGGTGGGTGGCCTGATCTGGCGCTACCGCTATGACCAGTTCGGCTGGACGACGCGGTCCTCGCAGTTGTACGAGTCGCGGCTGCTCAAGATCGCCTCACCGCTGTTCCACTTCGCGCTGATCGCCGTGTTCCTGGGCCACGTCGTGGGCCTGCTCATCCCGAAGGCCCTCACCGACTGGGTCGGGCTGGACCAGCACATGTACCACCTGGGGGCGTTCTGGGGCGGTGGGCTGGCCGGCATCGGCCTGGTCCTCGGGCTGGGTCTGCTGATCTACCGGCGTCGCACCCAGACCGCGGTGTTTCGCGCCACGACCCGCAACGACAAGGTGATGTATCTCGCGCTCGCGCTCACCATCGGTCTCGGCATGGTCGCGACGCTGACCGGCGACAAGACCGCGACCGGCGAGGAGCACAACTACCGCGAGACGGTGTCGGTCTGGTTCCGCTCACTGTTCACCCTCCAACCGGACATCGAGGTGATGGGACACGCGACGTGGCAGTTCCAGGCCCACATCGTCATCGCGCTGCTGCTCATCGCGATGATCCCGTTCACGCGCCTCGTGCACGCCTTCTCGGCTCCCCTGCACTACCTGTTCCGTCCCTACATCGTCTACCGCTCACGCGACACCGACCCGCGCCAGTCCGCGACCCGTCGGGGCCGCGGCTGGGATCCGGTCGGCACCCGCGACAACGAGAAGTCGCGACGCTGAGCGCGAGGACGCCTCGCCCACCAACTCGCCCATGAGGAAGCCACGTATGTCCACCAGATTGATTGAGGTCGCCCCCGACCATCCCACCGCCCCGGGGTCAGTCCGCGTCATGGTCATGTCCACCATCGCGTTCACGTTGATGTTCGCGGTGTGGCTCATGTTCGGCATCCTGGGTGTCCCGATCCAGAAGGAGTTCGGGCTCACCGACGTGGAGCTGAGCTGGGTCTCCGCGGTCGCCGTGCTGAACGGCTCCATGTGGCGGCTCCCCGCGGGCATCATCGCCGACCGGATCGGCGGCCGGAAGGTCACGCTGTTCCTGCTCTTCGCCACCGCGATCCCGGCCTACCTGGTGAGCTTCGCCCAGGACTACACCTGGCTCCTCGTCCTCGCCTTCCTCGTCGGCTTCGCCGGCAACCTGTTCAGCGTCGGGGTGTCGTGGAACTCCGCCTGGTTCGGCCAAGACCGCAAGGGCCTGGCTTTGGGGGTGTTCGGGGCCGGCAACGTGGGGGCGTCCGTCACGAAGCTCATCGGGCCGGGCATCATCGCCGCCACCGCCGGCAGCTCCTACATCCTCGGCATCCAGGGGGGATGGCGGCTGATCCCGGTGCTGTACTCGGTGATGCTGGTGATCATCGGCCTGCTGACCTGGTTCATCGTCCCTCGCGTCGATCAGGCGCCCGGGGCGACGAAGCCGATCAGGGAGACGCTCCTCCCGCTGAAGCAGGTGCGCGTGTGGCGCTTCAGCCTCTACTACGTTGCCGTCTTCGGTGCCTATGTGGCCCTGTCGGCGTGGCTGCCGAAGTACTACGTCGACAACTTCCAGGTCGACCTGGCCACCGCCGGCCTGCTCACCGCCACGTTCATCTTCCCCGCGTCCCTGCTGCGCCCGCTTGGCGGCTGGATGAGCGACCGCTGGGGTGCCCGCAGCGTCATGTACCTGACGTTCGCCTTGATGCTGGTCACCAGCGGACTGTTGATGATGCCGAACGGGCACCTCACCATCGCCCACGCCGACCGCACCTTCACCAACCACCTCGCCTACCAGATGCATCTGCCCTGGTTCGTCGTGCTGGTGTTCCTGCTGGGCTGTGCCATGGGGGTCGGCAAGGCGGCGATCTACAAGCACATCCCCGAGTACTTCCCGGACAACGTGGGCTCGGTCGGCGGCCTGGTCGGCATGTTCGGCGGGCTGGGCGGGTTCTTCCTGCCGCCGTTGTTCGCCTACACCAAGCTCCTGTCGGGGTTCCCCACCTCCACCTTCTTCGTGATCTTCGTCCTCGTGGGCCTCTGCGCCGTCTGGATGCACGTCACGATCCACCGCATGATGACGCGGGCCACACCGGAGTCAGCCAGCCTCATCGAACCAGAATTGGAGACCGCATCGTGACCACCACACCCACGACCAAGGGGGACTGGCTGCTGGCCTGGGACCCCGAAGATGAGAAGACCTGGGACAAGAAGCTGGCCTGGAGCACGCTCACCGTCACCACGTTCACGCTGACGCTGTGCTTTGCCGCGTGGTTCCTGCCCAGCGCCATCGTGCCGAAGCTCAACGCCCTCGGCTTCGCATTCACCAAGGAACAGCTCTACTGGATGGCGGCCATGCCGGGCCTCTCCGGCGGGCTGTTGCGGCTGGTATGGATGGTGCTGCCGCCCAAGATCGGCACCCGCAAGATGGTGGCGCTGACCACGCTGCTGCTGCTCCTGCCCGTGGTCGGCTGGGGCTTCGAGGTCACCAACCCGGACGTGCCCTACTGGCGCCTGATGGCGCTGGCCTTCCTCGCCGGCATCGGCGGCGGCGCCTTCTCCGGGTTCATGCCCTCGACGTCCTACTTCTTCCCGAAGCGGCTCCAAGGCACGGTGCTCGGCATCCAAGCCGGCATCGGCAACTTCGGCGTCTCCTTGGTGCAGTTGCTCACCCCGTGGCTGATCGGTTTCGGCATGTTCGCCTTCCTCGGCTCGCAGCAGATGGCCGTCGCCGGCAAGGCACCCGTCACCGTCTGGTACCAGAACTCCGCGTTGGTCTATGTGCCGTTCATCATCGTCGGCGCGATCTGGGCCTACATCGTGTTGAAGTCGGTGCCGGTGAAGGCCAACATCAAGCAGCAGTTCGACATCTTCCGTAACCAGGACACCTGGTGGATGACGGTGCTCTACATCATGACGTTCGGCACCTTCTCCGGCCTGTCGGCCCAGTTCGGCTTGCTGATGGCCAACCTGTACGGCAGCGGCAACCCCCACATCGTCGAGGGTGCGGGCGCGACGGCCACACTGCTGGTCGAGGGGTACGCGCTACCCGACCCCGTCGCTTATGTCTTCCTCGGCCCCCTCATCGGGGCCGGCGCACGCGTCGCCTTCTCGCCGCTGACCGACAAGATGGGCGGCGCGATCTGGACGCTCGTCTCCGGCGTCGGCCTGTTCGGCTCGATTCTCTACACCATCCCCGCGCTGACCCCCGACACCTCCAGCGCCGCCGCCCTGCAGGGCGGATTCAACCAGTTCCTGGGTGGCATGCTCGCGATCTTCCTGTTCTCCGGTATCGGCAACGCGTCCACCTTCAAGCAGATGCCGATGATCTTCGAGCGTCGTCAGGCGGGCGGGGTGATCGGCTGGACCGGCGCCATCGCCGCGTTCGGACCGTTCCTGTTCGGGGTGGGCCTCACCCTCATGCCGCCGGCGACCTTCTACCTGATCGGCGCCGTATGGGCCATCGCGTGCATCGTCATCACCTGGTGGCGGTACGCCCGCCCGGGCGCCCCGCGGAAGAGCTGAGGTCATCGTGAGTGCCCTCCTGGACGCGTCGGGCATCACCGACGCCGACATCGACGCCGATGCGCTGACCAGCCTGGTGTCCGATGATCGCGCCGGGGCTGTGGTGACCTTCGCCGGGGTCGTGCGGAACCACGACCACGGCGCTGCCGTCACCGGCATCGAGTACGTCGGTCACCCCCTCGCCGCGGACATCCTGCGCTCGATCGTCGCCGCGGAGGCCTCCCGGACGGGGGTGCACGCCGTCGTCGCCCAGCACCGTGTCGGCTACCTCGGCATCGGAGGCATGGCGATCTTCGTGGCCGTCGCGGCGTCCCACCGGGGCGAAGCCTTCGAGGCTGCCTCGGACCTGATCGAGCGCGTCAAGCGGGAGCTCCCGATCTGGAAGAAGCAGTTCCTGGCCGACGGCAGTCACGAGTGGTCGCAATGCCCCTGAGCCCCGCGCAACGGCAGCGCTACCGCCGCAACATCGACGTCGTCGGGCTCGGGGAGGCCGGGCAGGAACGGCTCCTGGGCTCCCAGGTCCTGGTCATCGGGGCAGGCGGGCTCGGGTCGGCGGCGCTGCCCTACCTGGCTGCGGCGGGCGTCGGACGCATCGACATCGTCGATGGTGACGTGGTCGAACTGTCGAATATGCAGCGCCAGGTGCTGCACACCGACCTTGGACGCAACAAGGCCGAGTCTGCGGCCGAGCGTCTCCGGCTGCTCAACCCGGAGGTGCGCGTCCGGCCGCTGACCCACTTCCTGGACCGGGCACGCGCCGAGGAGCTGTTCCCGGACTACGACCTCGTGCTGGACTGCACCGACAACTTCGGCGCCAAGTTCATGATCTCGGACGCAGCCGCGGCCGTCGGGTCGGCGCTGGTGTGGGCGTCCGCCGTCGGCATGCAGGGACAGTGCTCGGTCTTCGGCGTCCCCGACGACGCGGGCACCCGGCTGTACCTGCGCGATCTCATCGTCACCGAGCCGGACGTCGGCGACTACCCGTTGGCGACCGACATCGGCGTCCTCGGCGCCATGGTGGGCCAGATCGGCGCGCTCCAGGCCACCGAGGCGATCAAGCTGCTGGCAGGCTTCGGCACCTCCCTCGTCGGCCGCGTGCTCGTCCTGGACGCCGCCCGTGCCCGCTGGTCGGAGTTGCCGCTGCGCCGCCCGCTGCCCCCAACACAGCCAGGAGTTCGCTGATGCTGAGCGTCGAGGAGTACTTGGGTCGCGTCCTGAGCCTGGCGTCCGTGCTGCCCGCCGAGGAGTGCCCGATCGGCACGGGGTTCGGGCGGGTGCTGGCCGCCGACCTCACCGCGCGGCTGCCCGTCCCCGCGTTCGACAACTCGGCGATGGACGGCTTTGCGGTGCGTGCGGCCGACACCGTCGGCGGTGCCCGGCTGCGGATCGTGGGCGATGTCCCCGCGGGCGCGGACAGCGCACCCCCTGTGGGCCGCGGCGAGGCGGTTCGCATCATGACCGGCGCACCGCTGCCTCGCGGGGCGGACGCGGTCGTGCCGGTCGAGGACACCGATCAGGAACCGGGCGACGTCCCGCTGTCGGCCGCGGTGAGCGTCCCTGCGACGCCCCCGGGCAAGCACGTCCGCTACCGCGGTGAGGACGTCACCCCTGGCCAGGCGACGTTGCGTCGCGGGCAACGCTGGACGCCCGCGGCCGCGGCGGCCGCCGCCTCGGTCGGCTACGGCACGGTCCCGCTGCATCGCCGCCCGTCCGTCGCCGTCGTGGCCACCGGATCCGAGCTCGTCCCCGCGGGGGGCACCCTCGGTTTCGGCCAGATCCCCGACTCCAACTCGGTGCTGGTGGCCGGTCTCGTGGAGCAGTTCGGCGGCGAGGTGATCAGCGCCGTCGCCGTCGCCGACGACGCGGACGCCTTCCGCCGCGCGCTCGCCGCGTCCGCCCGGGCGGACGTCGTCGTGACGACCGGCGGGGTGTCGGTGGGCGCCTTCGAGGTGGTGCGTCATGCCGTGGAGGCCGACATCGAGTTCGTCAAGGTCGCGATGCAGCCCGGGAAACCGCAGGCGTGCGGTCACCTACGTTCGGCTACCGGGGAGCCTCAGGCGCTCCTGGCGCTGCCCGGGAACCCGGTGAGCGTGTTCGTGTCAGCCTGGGCGTTCCTGCGTCCGCTGCTGGCCACCTTTCAGGGAGCGACCGCCGACGTGGCCAGGGGGCAGTACCGTGCGAGCGAGGGCTGGGCGACGCCGAAGGGGCGGACCCAGTACATGCCGGTCACCCTCAGCGGTGGCGAGGCGCGTCCGGCCCACCGGCTCGGTTCCGGGTCTCATCTGATCGCCTCGCTGCCGCTGGCCGAGGGCCTGGCCGTCGTCAACGCCTCGGTGGAGCAGGTCCGTGCAGGCGACATCCTCGACGTCATGGTGGTGAGGTGAGGTCCATGGAGTTCACGCATCTCGACGCACAGGGCCAGGCCCGCATGGTCGATGTCACCGGCAAGCAGCCGACCGTCCGCGCCGCGGGGGCTGAGGCGCGCGTGGCGTGCTCACCCGCGGTCATCGCGGCTCTGCGGGACGGCACCGTCCCCAAGGGCGACGTGCTGGCGGTGGCCAGGGTCGCGGGCATCGCGGCGGCCAAGAAGGTTCCCGATCTGCTCCCGCTCGCGCACGTGATCGGCGTCCACGGGGTGGTGCTGGACGTGGAGATCGACGACGGCGGGGTCTGGTTGCGCTCCGAGGTCCGCACCGCGGATCGCACGGGTGTGGAGATGGAGGCGCTCACCGCGGTGACCGTGGCGGCCCTCGCGGTCGTGGACATGGTCAAGGGCGTGGACCGCGACGTGGAGATCGTGAGCGCGCGCGTCACGTCCAAGTCGGGCGGGCGATCCGGCGACTGGGCGCGCTAGCGCGTCGGGGACGCGGGCCGGTTCAGGTCATGGTCGGCGCCGTCCAGTTGCTCGACGATGTGCACCAGCAGGGGCTCCAGGACGGCCAGCGCATCGCGCGCGCCGCCTCGTGAGCCGGGAGCGTTGAACACGAAGGCGGACCGCCCGGGTTCCCGGATCACTCCGGCGACCCCCCGGGACAAACAGGCCAGCGGCGTCGTGGCGGCGCCCGCCGCGCGGACGGCCTCCGCGATGCCGGGGAGTTCGTAGGCCAGGAGGGGGCGCGTCGCCTCGACGGTGACGTCCCGAGGGCTGACGCCCGTCCCGCCGGTGGTGAGCACGACGCGGGCGCCTGCGGCGACGGCCTCGGTGATCGCCGTGGCGATGACGGCCGCGTCATCGGGCACGATGCGGGCGGGTTCCACCTCGAACCCCAGCGCCGCGAGCCCGTCGCGCAGCACCGGACCGGAGCGGTCCTCGTAGATGTCGGCGGCGGCGCGATCCGAGCAGGTGATGACGGCGGCGAGGTAGCCCATGTCGTCATCGTAACCCGAAGAAGACCGCACATTCCGCAATTACTACTGATACCTTGTATTTATGTCGCAGATACGCATCTCCTCCGCGGCCACGCTCCTCGGTGTCAGCGACGACACCGTGCGGCGCTGGGTCGATGCCGGGAGGCTCACTTCGATCACTGACAGCAGTGGTCGCCATGCCGTGGACGGGGTCGAACTCGCCGCACTCGCCCAGGAACTCGCCGATGACACCCTCACCCAACTCGACTCCGGAGCGGGGGTGCGCTCGGCTCGCAATCACCTGACCGGCCTGGTCACCCGGGTCGTCTCCGACACCGTGATGAGCCAGGTCGAGCTCCAGTGCGGGCGCTACCGGATCGTGTCGCTGATCTCCACCGAGGCGGTCGTGGAACTCGGCCTCGCTCCCGGCTCCATTGCCACGGCCGTCATCAAGGCCACCAACGTCAGCCTCGAAAGGGAACGCCCATGAAACGACTCGCCCTGGTGGCGTTGACCCTCCTGCTGGCCGCCTGCGGGCAGCCCGGCGCCGCCCCCGCAAGCTCCCCCGCGTCGACCCCGGCGGGGACGCCCGCGATCGTGTTCGCGGCGGCGTCCCTGAACACGGTCTTCCCCAGCATCGCCGAGGCCACCTACTCCTTCGACGGCTCGTCCGGTCTCGTGGACCAGCTCCAGGGCGGGGCACCCGCCGACGTGTTCGCGTCCGCCGACAAGAAGAACATGGACCGCGCCGTCGCCGCGGGCCTCATCGACGGCGACCCGGCCATGTTCGCCACGAACTACCTGGTGCTCATCACGCCCGCCGACAACCC
>NZ_DAIOIA010000088.1:0-13196 GCF_036744435.1 Propioniciclava sp.
CTTCTTGATGTGGCTGCTGGCCGACCTGTACGCCGACCTCCCCGAAGCCGGCGACTTGGACAAGCCGAAGCTGGTGTTCTTCTTCGACGAGGCGCACCTGCTGTTCGACGGGGCGTCGAAGGCGTTCAACGACGCCATCGAACAGACCGTCCGGCTGGTCCGCTCCAAGGGGGTGGGCGTCTTCTTCGTCACCCAGACCCCGAAGGACGTGCCCGAGGACGTGCTCGCCCAGTTGGGGTCGCGCGTCCAGCACCAGTTGCGGGCTCACACCCCCAACGACGCGAAGGCGCTCAAGTCCACCGTCGCGACCTACCCGAAGGTCGACTACGACCTGGCCGAACGGCTGCAGCAACTCGGCATCGGCGAGGCGATCGTCACGGTGCTGAACCCGAGCGGCGCCCCCACCCCGGTGGCCTGGACGCGGATGCGGGCCCCCGAGTCGTCGATGGATCCGCTGGACGCGGGCGCGATGGCGGGCGGCGTGGCCACCAGTTCGATGCAGGCCAAGTACGGCACCGCGATCGACCGCGAGTCCGCCTACGAGATCCTGAACGCCAAGCTGCAGGCGGGCGCGGAGACCGCCGCCGCCAATAAGGCGGCCAAAGAGCAGGCCAAGGCGGACGCCGAGCAGGCGAAGGCCGCGGCCGCGCAGGCGAAGGCCGACGCCGCCGCCCAGCGCGAGGCGGAGCGCGCCCAGGCCGCCGCACAACGCGAGGCGGAGCGGGCGGTGCGCGCCGAGCAGACGCAGCGCCGCGCGGCGCCCAAGGAGAAGTCGATCATCGAGCAGATCACGCAGAACACGATGGTGCGCCAGATGGCCCGGTCGGCCGCCCGCGAGATCACCCGCTCCATCTTCGGCACCGGTCGCAGGCGCTGAGGTGGGATCCGCGCAGACCCCGATCACTGGCGAGACGGCTCCCAGCGAACCGCCGCGACTCCCGCGTCCCGCCCTGGCTCTGTTCGATCTCGACGGCACCCTGCTGCACGAGACGCACTGGCTGCCCGGCGCCCGCGACATCCTCGACACCCTGACGGCGGCGGGCGTCCCGATCGCGTTCTGCTCCGGTCGCACCCTCGCCTCACTCAAGCTGCTGGTGGCCGACCTGCCATACATCGGGCACCTGGCCGGCAACGGGGGGACGCTGATCGAGAAGCGCGACGGGGATGGGTGGCGTCCGCTCGCCCGCCACGGCCTCGACGCGGACACCGTCGCCGCAACGCTGGCCTGGACGACCGGCCACGGCCTGGAAACGTGGATGTTCACCCGCACCGAGTGGATCGTCTCGCAGGAATCCGACACGGTCGTGTGGGACGCGTCGGTCACCGGATCCCGCTACCGGGTGGGCGGCCTGGACCAGGTCACCGACGTGGTGAAGATGGCGGTCGTCCCGCACGATGAGGCCCAACGCGCGCTCGCCTACGAACTCCCGATCCCTGGGGTGGAGGTCGCCCGGGCGCACCCCCGCATCCTCGACCTGGTGCCCACGAGCGCCCTGCGGTTCAAGGGCGCCGAAGCGATCGTCGCGGACCTGGGCGTCGACTGGGCCGACGTGTGGGCGGCAGGGGACGGCCAAAACGACCTGGGCATGCTCGGCGCGACCGGAGTCTCCTTCC
This sequence comes from Propioniciclava sp., assembly GCF_036744435.1. Lineage (NCBI taxonomy): Bacteria > Bacillati > Actinomycetota > Actinomycetes > Propionibacteriales > Propionibacteriaceae > Propioniciclava > Propioniciclava sp. The sequence continues at coordinate 1,615 of NZ_DAIOIA010000088.1, forward strand.
TGATGCCGCCGCTGCGGGTGGGGGACCTGAGCCCCGCAGGGCGCGCCCGCGGCGTCCGCATCGAAGCCGACAACCTGGCTGTCGTGATGACCCACGTGGAACGTGCGCTCGCGGTGTGAACCACCACTCCACCGGGGGAAGACCGACTCAGCCGCACCTTCACCACAATCCCATCTCCCGCAACGGGCGTGAGCGGCTGACCGCCGTATCCCGGCCGAGTCTCAACTTCGCCGACCCTCCCCCAATTGGTTGAACGGAGCACGCGCAACCGGTCCTCGCGCGCGAACGGCTAAGTCAGATCAGGGCTCATTGCCCCCATCGCGACTCTTGGTGAGCTGATACATCCCTTGCAAAGACGTGCTCAGGCATCCGCCGCCGATGGCAGCCAGTGGCCAAGTTGCGTAGTAGACCCACATTGGGGATTGGCTGAGGCACCACAAAGCAAGCGCCATGCAGAGGCATCCGGTCACGAACAGGACGACCAGGCGTGCGGGTGTATTCTTCTTCACTTCTGCTCCTATGCGGGACTGCAATACTTGGTCCAACTCGTACAACATGTTTGAATGCCCCAAGCGCACGTGACCATGAGGCAGGCGACGGCGGCCGGAACGTTCCCAATGGCCCAAGAGCAAGGCCATGAGTATGTTCCGCACGAGGTGTAAATGCAATCCCATGATCGAATTCTTGCGCATCTCAACTGAACATAGGTTCCAGGGGGGCAGTAGTTGATCGCGGCCGTGGTGTCCCGGAGTGCACTGACCGGTTGGAGGCTGTTGGCGCCGCTTCCATATCTGAGTAGTTCGGAGCTCTCTTCTTTTGCATTATGCTGCCACACTTGCAGATTTGATCGCAGCAGAGAATTGTTTGCACTGATTTCGAAGGCGTAGAAGAAACTGGCGCTGGCGCCAACGGCTGCTCCTGAGCGAACGACCCTGTTTCCGATCCGATTGGTCGATACAACCATGCTGATTCTGCTGTCTTCGTTGCGTCCGTACTTCTCCTCAAGAGGTATTGCCTGGCGGCGGACGAATGGGCGTAATTCGTCAAGTTCTTGAGTTGACGCGGGATGCTCTTCGACGATGTCCGTGAGCATCCACGGAGTCTCCCCTTGCGTCCCGAGGGATCTCGGCCCCGCTGCTCGGGCGATCTCAGGGAAGAGGGCTCCGAAGGCGCTGCTTGCGGAGGCGATCCCTATGATACCGAAAAGTCGGCGACGGCTATGTGGCTTCGGCATGATGGCGCCTTTCTGGAGGATGAGGATCATTATTGCGGGTGTTAGGTGGTGGTTGGGGGTGAAACCTATTCGCCGAATGTGACCGGGAGGCAAACCAGCTAAAGCCAGCGGTTAGTGCGACTATTGTGATGCTCACCCAATTGGGGAGTTGGAGGGGGTGTGGGGCGAGGGTTGCAGGAATCAACATCGCCGCTAGTAGGAGGTTGCGAACTATCAGGAGGGCGCTCGTCTCGCTCTTAGTGAAGCGGCCAAAGCAGCCACATTCGGCCCTCTTTCCACGAAGAAGCACGGACACTATGGCGGCAGAATAGGCCAAGTATATGCCTATTCCAATCCAACCGGGGAAGGGTCAGGCGAACCCAATCAGCAAGGAGATCCCAATGCTGAGTTCTGCGGCGGGGAGGGCTCGGGCAAGGTGGCGAGCCCCGGCTGGGGGCAATATCGCGAATCCCATGATTTGGCGCGTAAGCTCTGCCTGTCCCTCTACCAATTTGGCAAGAGCGGCGACCAGGAGGACGGATGTTGCGATGAATCCGAGAATGATGCAAGCCATGTTCTGACTCTCCGCGTTTGGCTATGGGTGAGGAAAAGGAGGGAGGGGGATCTTCTGGCGTTGTGTATGTGACGCTACACCCCGTTCCTATGGGCGGCAATACCTCGCGCGACAAATCGTGGTTCTGTTTGCAGATCGCTTCCCTAGGTGTGGTTCGGGGGCGCCAACGCTCGGCTGAGCGTGGCTGCTTGACGCATGGAAGGTGGGCAACTCGCGCATTCACCATTGACCCGCTCCGGGGGCACGTCTAGCGTTGGGCGGCTATGCGTGATTTTCCTCCCGAGGTGCTGCCCGGTGATACGCCGACGTGGCGGAGCCCTCTCTCGTTCCTGACTTGGCTGGTGCGCGGCCAGGCGGGCCTGGTCACGCTCATGACCGTGCTCGTCGTGGTGTGGCAGCTGCCCAGCGTGCTCAGCCCCCTGCTGCTGGGGCGTGCCATCGACGCCGGCATGATCGCCCGCGACCCGCTCGCCACCGCAGGCTGGTCCGCGTTGCTGTTGCTCGCGATCGTGATCGGCGCGGCGGGCGGCATCCTGCAGCACACCTACGTGGTGCGCTCATGGGTCATCGCCATCTACGAAACTCAGAAGCGCGTCGGCCACACCAGCGGACGCCTCGGGCACGTCCTGGGGCGCCGCGTCCCCACCGGCGAGGTGCTCAGCGTCGCCAGCTCCGACTCGGACACGTTCGGCGCGACGCTCGAAGTGGCCGCCCGGTTCATCGGGGCCGTGCTGTCGTTCGTGTTCGTGTGCGTGCTGATGTTCGTGGCATCCCCGCAGCTCGCGCTCGTCGTCATCATCCTCAGCCCGCTGCTGATGGTGGCGTCCGCGCCGGTGCTGCGCCCCCTCAGCGCCGCTCAGCGCGCCGAGCGGACGCAGAACTCCGAGCTGACGTCGCTGGCCACCGACATCGTCGCCGGGCTCCGGATCCTGCGCGGCATCGGCGGGGAGGCCACCTTCGGGGCCAACTACGCGGCCCAGTCGCAGAAGGTGCGATTCCTGGGGGTTCGCGTCGGCACCTGGCAAAGCGTCGTCGCCGCCATCTCGGTGCTCGTGTCCGGGGTGCTGCTCGTCACGCTGGTGTACCTCGGCACGCACGAGCTGAGCGCCGGGCACCTCACCGTCGGTCAGCTCATCTCGTTCGTCGGCTACGCCCTCTACATGCTGTGGCCGCTGCAGACCTTCTTCGACTTCGCCCAGAAGTGGATCGCGGGCCTGGTCGCCGCGGCGAAGACGTCGGCGCTGCTCGGTGCGCAGACGCCGTGGCGGGCCGGCGGCTCCCCGGTCGGGCCGTCGCCGCGCCTCGTCGATGACGTGTCCGGCGTCGTGGTCGAGCCGGGACGGTTCCTGGCCGTCGTCAGCGCCGACCCGGACGCCTCCGCGGCCCTGGTGGACCGGCTCGGCCGCTACCTGCCCTCCCTGGCGGGGGCGACCGGCGAGGAGGACGCCGAGGACGGCCTGCGCGGACGCGCACTGCGGCAGGCGCGCTCCGACAAGGCCGCCCGCCGGGCCGCGCAGGCCCAACGCGACGAGGAGGCCGCCCAGCTTCCCTGGGGGGTGACCGCCGACGGCGTCGACCTGCGCGACGTCGACCTGACGTCCCTGCGGGAGCGCGTGCTGGTGAGCGACACCTCCTCCATGCTGTTCGCGGGCACCCTGCAGCAGGCCATCGACCCGTGGGGGCGGGCCACCCGCGAGCAGGCCGAACGGGCCCTGGTCACCGCGTCCGCCGAAGACGTGTTCGACGCGCTGCCGGGCGGCTGGCAGGGCCCCATCGACGAGAAGGGCCGCGGCCTCTCAGGCGGGCAGCGGCAGCGCCTCATCCTGGCGCGCGCGCTGCTCGCCGACGCCGACGTGTTGTGCCTGGTGGAACCCACCTCGGCCGTCGACGCGCACACCGAGGCGAGGATCGCGCCCCGGCTGGCCGAGTTCCGGCGCGGTAAGACGACCGTGGTGACGTCCGCGTCGCCGCTGATCCTGCACGCAGCCGACGAGGTCAGCTTCCTCGCTGACGGCGTCGAAGTCGCCCGCGGCACCCACACCGCACTGCTGACGCGTCCCGACTACCGCCGGGTCGTGGCCCGGGGAATGGAGGAGGACGATGACTGACACCCTCACCGGCGACGCCGAACTGCTGCCCGGGTCGGCGTCCACGTGGCGCACCACCGCGCCCGAACCTCGCATCCCGGAGGCCCTTCACGTGGATGCGACGCTGTCGCCGCGCGTCCGGCTGGCGCGCTGGCAGGCCCGGCACGCGCTGCGTCGGCAGCGGGCCCAGCGCGTCTTCGCCGACTCAGGGAACCCCGAGCGCGGCCTGCCCGTGGCAGGAGCGCGCAGCGCATTCGGGTTCGTGAAGGAACTGGTGTCGACCCGCAAGGCCGGCGTCGTCGCCATGATCGCCTTCAACGTGGCGGCCGCGATCGCGGCGTTGGTCGTGCCGCGTCTGCTCGGCAACCTGGTGGACGACGCAGCGGTGGGCGCGTCCCTCACCCAGACCGATCAGGTGTTGCTGCTGGTCGTCGGCGTCGTGATCGTGCAGGCGGTGCTGACGGCGTTGGCCGCTCGGGCGTCGGTGGGGTTGGGCTACGACCTGCTCGCCTCCGCACGCGAGTACGTGGTGCGGGCGGTGCTGCGGCTGCCGCTGGGCCACGTCGAGGCGGCGTCCAGCGGAGACCTGGTGACGCGCATCACTTCGGATGTCTCCAAGATGAGCACGGCCGTGCGCTGGTCGTTGCCGACCCTGGTCACGTCGGTGTCCATGGTCGCGCTGACCGTCGTCGCGCTGCTGCTGAACTCGCCGCTGCTCACGCTGCCGCTCATCGTGTCCGGCATCATCTTGTTCTTCGCGGTGCGCCACTACCTGCGCAACGCGACGCCCGGCTACATCGCCGAGTCGGCGACCTACAGCACCATCAACTCGACGATCACCGAGACCGTCGAGGGGACGCGCACCGTCGAGGCGCTGGGTCTCCACGACATCCGGCAGGCCCGCCTCAACGACGACACCGCCGAGTCGGCTCAGGCCGAGCGCTACACCATGTCGCTGCGGAACCTGCTGTTCATGTGGCTCGACCTGGCCTTCCAGCTTCCGCTGGTGCTGGTCGTCCTGCTGGGCACCTGGGGTTACGACGCGGGCCTGGTCACCATCGGGCAGGTCACGACCGCCGCGATCTACCTGCAACAGCTCGTCACCCCGCTGGACCGGCTCATCCAGGTGCTCGACCACCTCCAGGTCGGCATCGTGGCCACGACGCGTCTGCTGGGCGTCGCGGAGCTTCCCGAGGACCGAACCCCGCGCGACGCCCTCCCGGAGGGCTCCGACGTGGTGGGCCGCGACCTGCGGTTCGCCTACCGCGCCGACCACGACGTCCTGCACGGCGTCGATCTGCACCTGCGTCCCGGGGAACGGCTCGCGATCGTGGGACCCTCCGGTTCGGGCAAGTCGACCCTGGGACGCCTGGTGGCGGGCATCAACCGGCCGCGGACCGGGGAGGTGACCGTCGGCGACGTCGACGTGATGGATCTGCCGTTGCCGGTGCTGCGCACCCAGGTGTGCCTGGTCACCCAGGAGCATCACGTGTTCATGGGGTCGCTGCGCGACAACGTGGTGCTGGCCCGCGAAGGCGACGCCACCGACGCGCAGGTCCGCGACGCCCTGGCCGCCGTCGACGCGGGCGACTGGGTCGACCGGCTTCCGCTGGGCCTGGACACGCCCCTGGGACGCGGACGCACCGAGCTCACCCCCGCCCAGGCCCAGCAGGTGGCGCTGGCGCGGCTGGTGATCGCCGACCCGCACACCCTCGTGTTGGACGAGGCGACCTCGCTGATCGACCCGCACACCGCCCGCCACCTCGAAGGCTCGATGACGGCGCTCCTGACCGACCGGACCGTCGTCGCGATCGCGCACCGGCTCCACACCGCCCACGACGCGGACCGGATCGCCGTGGTGATCGACGGCCGGATCGCGGAACTCGGCTCGCACGACGACCTCCTGGTCGCCGACGGCGAGTACGCCCATCTGTGGCGCACCTGGCGCAGCTGAGCCCCCCTGGCGGTGCGATGATGGCGGCCATTCCGCGAAGGTAGGGCGTCAACGGATCGGGGGCCGCGAGGTGTTCAATCAAGGATCGTTCTCGGTCGGAGTGGGCTTGGACGAGCGTGTCCGGATCGGGCGCGAGGGGATCACGCTCCATGGCCCCGTGTTCGTCCACGGCAAGAGAAGGATCCGGGTCCAGCACCAGCACTCGTGGGAGGAACTGGCCGACGTTCGGGTGGAGTTGGTCGGGTCGAGCGTCGCCGACAAGGTGAGCGCAGGGTTGAACCTCATCGACTGGTCGTCGACCACCCGAACGCCCTCCCTCTTCGGGTACGTGGTGGTCACTCTCGTGCGGCGCGACTCTCCTTCCGAGCCGCTGACGGTGCGTGTCCCGCTCAAGCTGCGCTGGAGGCCCGGCCCGGCCTGGGTCTCCAGCGTCCAGGACATTCTGCGCGAGGCGCTGCGCGATCCGAGCGGCCGGGAGCGTTTCGCCTAGCGGTTCGGAGTGCCTGGCAGGATGGGAGTGCACTCGCCTGCGAGGGGGAAGGACACGGGCATGGACGCCGAACGTCGCGCACTGGAGCTGAGCTGGGGCCGCGTCTCGGCGTGGTGGTTCCCGCCCCAGGGGCGGCCGCGCGGCGACGTGCTGTTGCTGCATGGCGGCGGCCTCGACAACGCGTCCCTGTCCTGGGGCGGGCTGGCGCCGGTGCTGGCGGCGTCCGGGTATCGGGTGGTCGCGCCGGACGCACCCGGCTACGGGTCCACGCCGATGCCGCCCTGGCCGGTGACCCAGGATCGACTCGTCGTGTTCGTCGGCGAGGTGATCGAGGCGGCCGGGCTGAAGCGCCCGGTGATCGGCGGGCTGTCGATGGGCGGCGGCATGGCGCTCGGCTATGCGCTCACCCCCGGCGCGAGCCTGCGCGGCCTCATCGTCCTGGGCAGCTATGGCCTGACCGGCCAGTTCATCTCCGGCCGCGGGGCGCCGCTGTGGAACCGCGTCACGTCCTGGGCGATCCAGTCGGGCTGGCTGGGCAAGTTCGAACGTGGGGTGGCCCGCAACCGCGCGCTGTTGCGGTGGAGCGTCGACAGCGGCTCCCTGGTGCGCGACCCGGCTCGGCTGGACGCCGCCATGCGCGAGGAGATCGCCCGCGAGGGCGCCAGCCCGCACGCCTTCGAGGCGTTCGAGCAGTGGCAGCGCAGCGAAGTGCTCCCCGAAGGGCTGCGCAGCAACTACGTCCCGCGGCTCCACGAGATCCGCGTCCCGACGCTGATCGTCCACGGCGAATCCGATCAGGGCGTCCCCGTCGAAGCCGCCCGCGCGGCGGCCGCGGAGATACCCGGGGCGGAGCTGGTGGTGGTGCCCGGCGGTCGGCATTGGGTCCAGCGCGACGCCCCCGGCGTCGTGGACGCGGCCGTCCTGGGGTTCCTTGCCCGCCTGGCCTGAGGGGGTATGGCGGAACCGGCGTCGCGGGCTTAGCCTCGCGGAGTCGAAGGAGAACGACATGGCTCGCATCGCATCGTTGGCCGCGCTCGGACGCGACGACCTGCCCCTGGCCGGGGGCAAGGGCGCCAACCTGGGTGAGCTCACCCGGGCCGGGTTCCCGGTGCCGCCCGGTTACGTCGTCACCACGCAGGCCTACGACGAGTATGTGGACGCCACCGGCATCCGTCCCGGGCTCCTGACCGCGCAGGACGCCGCCGCGACCCGTGCTCTGTTCGACGCCCCCGTGCCCGCGGCGCTGGCCGAAACGATCGCGGACGCCTACCGCGCCCTCGGGGAGGGGCCGGTCGCGGTGCGCAGTTCCGCCACCGCCGAAGACCTGCCCGACGCCTCGTTTGCCGGGCAGCAAGACACCTACCTCAACATCGACGGCGCTGCTGCCGTGGTGGACGCGGTGCGCCGCTGCTGGGCGTCGCTGTGGACCGACCGGGCGGTCGCCTATCGCGCCCGTGCGGGCATCGACCCAGCCACGGTGAGCCTCGCCGTGGTGGTGCAGCGACTCGTGGACGCCGATGCCGCGGGCGTCCTGTTCACCGCCAACCCCGCCAACGGACGCCGCGACGAAGCGGTCGTCAACGCGGCGTTCGGGCTGGGGGAGGCCGTCGTCGGCGGGGAGGTCACCCCCGACGAGATCGTCGTCGCGGGCGACGCGGTGCTCACGCGCACGACCGCCGAGAAGCGGGTGCGCACCGTGCTGGCGTCCGGCGGGACGGCCACGGCTGCCGTCGCCGCCGGGCAGCGTCGGGTTCCGGTCCTCACCGACGCGCAGGCGGTGGCGCTCGCCGACCTGGGCAGCCGCGTCGACGCCCACTTCGGCGCCCCGCAAGACATCGAGTGGACGCTGGCCCAGGGTGAGTTCCTCCTGGTCCAGGCCCGGCCGATCACCGCGCTGCGCCCGCCGGTCGCCCCCGCGCCGACGACGTGGCCGCTGCCCCGAACCGACGGCATGTACGTGCGCGCCTCCATCGTGGAGCAACTCCCCGACCCGCTCTCGCCCCTGTTCGCGGACCTCATCCGTCCGGCCGTCGCCGCGTCCCTGCATCACGTGCTGCGCCGGTTCTTCGGGCCCGACCCGATCGGACCGCACGACACCGACTTCGTCACCCTCAACGGATTCGCCTACTACTTCTACTCGAATGCGGGCATGCGCCGGATGTTCGCCGCCGCCCCGCGCGGGATGCGCGTCGCGTTCGGGACGCACAGCGACCTCAACGGCGTCACCCAGTGGCGCGAGCACGGCCTGCCCGCCTACCAGCGGATCGCCGAGGAGTGGAACCAGGTGGACGCCACCCGCCTGACGGCCGAGCGGCTGCTGGGCGGTGCCGCCGAGCTGGTCGCCGCGGGGGCCGACTACTACACCTATGTGCAGGCGGTCATCCCGCAGTCGGCGACCACTGAGATCACGTTCACGCGGCTGTACGACCTGCTCGTGCACGGGGCCGGGAAGCCGCCGGCGCTCACGTTCCTGGTGGGGGAGGACTCGGAGCCGATCCGGGCCGAACGCTCCCTGTTCGCGCTGGCGCGCTGGTGCCGGGAGGCCGGGGTCACGGACGCGGTGCTGGCCGGTGACCCCCTCCCGGAGGGGCAGCGCGGCGCGTTCGAGGGACGGCTGGCCGAGCATCTGGCCCGCTACGGGCACGCCACCTACAACCTGGACGTGATGCAGCCGGTCGCCGCCGACGATCCGGCCCCCGTGCTCGCGGCGCTGCGCTACGCCCTGGGCGGGCAGGCCGTCGACCCGGACGTGCGCCGGGCGCGCCAGGACCAGGATCGCGCGCGGGCGCAGGCGTGGCTGGCCGCGCACGTGGATCCGGTGCGCCGCCGCGTCCTGGGCAAGGCGCTGGTCAACGCCCGGGCGCTGGGGCCGCTGCGGGAGGACGCCTTGGCGGCGATCGGCCTGGGGTGGCCCGCCGCGCGCAGGCTGCTGCGCGAACTGGGGTCGCGGCTGGCCTCAGGCGGGCTCCTGGACGTGGCCGACGATGTGTTCTGGCTGACTCGGGAGGAGGCCGATCGGGCGGCGTCCGCCTGGGATGCGGGGCGTCCGGTGGGGCCCTCGGCGTCGGTCGCGGTCGCGGCCCGGAAGGCCGAGTGGCGGGGCCGCCGTCAGGTCACCCCGCCCGGCTGGCTGCCCGCGAAGGGGGTCGTGTACCGCATGTTCAAGGGGTTCATGCCCAGCAACGAGGCGGTGCAGACCGGACCGACGCTCACCGGGCTGGGAGCCTCGGGCGGCCGCGCGACCGGCCCCGCTCGGTTGCTGCGTGGCCCCGAGGATTTCGCCCGCATGCAGCCGGGCGACATCCTGGTGGCGCCGATCACGACGCCCGCCTACACGCCCCTGTTCGCGTTGGCGAAGGCGGTCGTCACCGACATCGGCGGTCCGCTGTCGCACAGTTCCATCGTGGCCCGCGAGTACGGCATCCCCGCGGTGCTGGGCACCGGATCGGCGACCGCCCGCATCCACGACGGTGACGTGGTCACCGTCGACGGGGACACCGGGCGCGTCCTGCTGGCCGAGGGGGCGAGCCACCAGTGAGCAGCTTGTACCGCGTTCCTCTCTTGATTGCGGCGGCCGCTGTCGCACTCACCGGATGTACGAAATCTCCGGCACCGTCCACCCCTCATCCGACTCTCACGACGAGTGCGGTGACAACGAGACCGGCTTCGTCTGTGTCGCCGAAGGCCACGGCCACCCCGATGGCCACTCCGACAGCGAACCCGACGGTGACCGCGCCCGCATCGCTCGCCTGCCGACGAGCGACTCGAGAAGAGATAGCTCCCGTGGGGGCCAGCGGCTGGGTTGTGGAGGTGGCTGAGGGTTGGAAGATGCTCGCGGTCGACGAGGGCGGCACCATCTCGACCTACGTTTCGAACGGTGAACGCGTCAACTACGGGCACGAGCGGCCCTTGCCGACCACCGTGGATTTCACTACTCGGATCGGCAAAACGGTGATCGTGGGGGGATTTGACGCCATCGAACTCGTCGAGCGCTGCACCAAGGACGGCAAGGCGTATCGAAGCTGAGTTGAACGCCTGGGATATCCATCCTCGCGTATGCAGTTGCGAGCGTTCGGTTGGCGTCACCTCCGCTGGACACGTGAGGGGTCTCAGAACTCCAGGTCCGCCCATCGGTCGGGGCGTGGGATCTCGGTGATCGGCCGGGCGAGGCAGGACACGATCAGGGCCACGACCACCGGGCCGAGCGCGATCGCGTAGGCGACGGACGTGCCGAACGCCTGCAGTGCGACGCCGACGATGACCGGTGCGAGCGCGCCGAAGCCGACCGTCACCGTCCCGACGAGCGCCTGCACGCGTCCCTGCATGGCCTCGGGGGTGGCGCCGAAGAAGAACCCGGCGAGGCCCGCGTTGACGGCGGGCACGCCCAGGAAGGTGAGCATCAGCAAGACGACCAGCGGCGGTCCGCTGGGGAACAGCGCGACGCCGGTCATTCCGAGCGCAAGCCAGGCGAAGGTGACCGGGATGAGCACGCCGGTGCGCACCCGGGAGACCACCAGGCCCGCGACGAGGGCCCCGACAACGACGGAGACCCCGGCGGCGGTGGTGATCAGCCCCGCGTCGAGGGCCTGGCCGGTGCGGGCGAACACGGTGAACTGCGTCGTGGTCATCACGCCGCTGACGCTGAAGTTCACCGCCCCCACCAGCAGCGCCAGCAGGTGTGCCCGTCGGCGCGGACGCAGCCAGCGGGCCGCTTCGACGAAGAGGGACCACGCACCGCGTGCGCCGTCGGTGACGGCGGCGCGGTGGGTGCGCAGCGGTTGGATGAGCACCACCGACAAGGCGTTCAGGGCGCCCGCAAGCGCGAGGCTCGCCCCGGACGCGAGCCCCATCAGCAGGCCCCCAACGGGCGCGGACGCCAACCGCAGGGCGGCGTCGCGTCCCTCGTTGAGGGTGATCGCCTGCGGGTAGCGCTCCACCGGGACGATGCTGCGCAGCAGGGCGTCGCTGGCCTCACCGAGACAGCCGCTGGCCGTGCCGACGAGGGCCGCACCGGCCACCAGAAGGGCCAGGGTGAGCTGGCCGCTCCAGGCGAGGGCGGCCAGCGCCAGCAGCGTCCCGGCCTGGACGACGCCGTGGAGCATGATGAGCCGCCTGCGGTCGAAGCGGTCGATGAGCAGCCCGCCGGGGATCAGGCACACCTGGGTGAGGACGGCTTGCACGGTGCCCACCAACCCGGCCTGGGCAGCCGACCCCGTCACCAGGAGGGCCAGCAGCGGCAGCGTGAACTCGCGCAGCCCCGCGGC
>NZ_DAIOIA010000089.1:0-9299 GCF_036744435.1 Propioniciclava sp.
GGGTAGCCAGTGAGGTGGGGGAGCCGGTAGAAACGTGGCGAGCATCCGCCCGGAAGCCACCCCCGAGCCCAGGAGACGCCGTGTTCAACCTCTTTGCGCTGTGGCGCGACGCCGACGACCGACTCGATATGGCGGCGCTGAAGGACGACTTCGAGACGCGGTTCGCCTTTGCGGGTGACTACACGATCACCACCAAGGATCTTGTGTTTCCGCGCGTCACCATCCTGGTGCTCACCCAGGGCGACTGGGAGGTGCAGGTGTGGTTGTGGAAGGGCGAGGACATGACGCTCGATCCGACCGCGGTTGCCGAGGCGCTTCCTGCGGGGACGGTGCTGCCCCCGGACTTCGCCGACTACGACACCCAGATCGTCCTCGGCTTCGGCGACGACCCGGAGCGGCTCCACACCAACGACATCATCTTCCTGGGCGAGTTCGTCCGGGAGACGTACCCGGGCGTCGTCATCTTCGACCAGTACAACGTCGACCTCTGGTGAACGGCCGGGTTGCCCGCGGGGGCCGCAGTGAGCACACTGGTACGTACCAGTAAGGACCACTGTGGAGGGGTGTGATGGCCGCGACGTTGACCGGGGCCACCCCCAAGCATCAGCAGCTCCGGGCGCTCATCCTGGGCATGGCGACGCCGGGCGAGGCGATCCCCTCAGAGCGGCAACTGTCCGCCGACTACGGTGTATCGCGGGCCACCGTGCGGGCGGCCGTCGGCGGGCTCGTCGCGGACGGGATGCTGGAGCGCGTCCAGGGGCTGGGGACGTTCGCCGTCCGGCCCCGGCTCGAATCCCACCTCCACCTGGCGTCCTTCACCGACGACATGCGACGCCGCGGCGCGACCCCCAGCACCCGCGTCCTCGCCCTCGCGGCCCACGTGCCGCCGCCCGAGGTCGCCCAGGCGCTTGGCCTCGGGACGCGTGAGCGGGCCTGGCAGGTCGAGCGGCTGCGGCTGGCCGACGACGAACCCATGGCGCTGGAGGAGGGCTGGTACCCCGAGCCGCTGTTCCCCGACCTGGACGCCCACGACCTCACCGACTCCCTCTACGGGCTGCTCGCCGACCACTACGGACGCGTCATCGACGCCGCCGAGCAGACGCTGTGGGCCGACCCGCCCACCACCCGCGTGGCAGACCTCCTGCGCATGCCTCCCTCGACGCCGACGCTGGTGTTCCAGCGCCGCTCCACCGCCCAGGGCGTGCCCGTCGAGCACGTCACCTCCCACTACCGCGGCGACCGCTACCGGATCCACATGGATCTCGACGGCGGCCGCACCCACCCGTGATGACCGCGGGCCACACCGCCCGCCGAAAGGACCAGCCATGGAAATCGTGATCTGCCCCACCGCCGAGGATGCAGGCGAAGTCGCCGCCGCCCGGGTTGCCCAGGTGGCGACCCAGAAGGGCGGCCCAGCCGTCCTCGGCGTCGCGACCGGTTCCTCACCGCTGGCGCTCTACCGGTCTCTGGCCGCCCGCGTGCAGCGCGGCGACCTCGACCTGAGCGCGGCGTCCGCGTTCGCCCTCGACGAGTACGTCGGCCTGCCCGCGTCCGACCCGCAGAGCTACGCGTCGATCATCCACGAGACGGTCACCGTCCCGCTCGGCCTCGACCCGGCCCGCGTCCACGTCCCCGCGGGCAACGCTGCGGACCTGCGCCAGGCCTGCGACGACTACGAAGCCGCCATCAAGGCCGCGGGCGGCGTCGACGTCCAGATCCTCGGCGTCGGCTCGAATGGCCACATCGGGTTCAACGAACCGACCAGCTCGCTGGCCTCCCGCACCCGCATCAAGACCCTCAACGAGCAGACCCGCCGCGACAACGCCCGCTTCTTCCCGACGCTGGACGACGTCCCCCAGCACTGCCTCACCCAGGGCCTGGGCACCATCATGGACGCCCGCGCGGTCGTGCTCGTCGCCCAAGGCGAAGGCAAAGCGGACGCGATCGCGGGCCTGGTCGAGGGGCCCGTCAGCGCAATGTGCCCCGGCTCGGTGCTGCAACTCCACCGCACCGTCACCGTCGTCATCGACGAGGCGGCCGCCGCCAAGCTCACGCTGCGCGACTACTACGCGCACACCTACGCCCACAAGCCCGCCTGGCAGCGCTTCGCCGACTGAAGGCCGGCCAGCACCCCTTCACGGGGCGCGGTGCGCACATCGTGGCACCGCGCACATTCCAGAGTCGAGATACTGCGGAATGAGATGTCACAGCCGCCAGGTGAACAAAACCTCGGGACGTCCTGAACCGCCCAGACGCTGCGAGCGCACGGTGCGGCCCTGCTCGGTCAGGTATTGCAGGTAGCGGCGGGCGGTGACGCGCGACAACCCGACCGCGACGCCAATCTCCGACGCTGAGCGGCCCGCAGCCCCGGCGTCGCGGAGCAGCGCGATGACGTCGTCCAAGACGCCGCGATCCAAGCCCTTGGGGGCGTTGCCCGGGTCGGTGGGACGTCGCAGTTCACCAAACATGGCGTCCACGGTGGCCTGATTGGCCGAAGGGGCGCCCGCAAGATCGGCCCGGTAGCGGCGGTAGGCCTCCAGGCGGTCGCGCAGGTCCGCGAACGTGAACGGCTTCAGCAAATAGCCGACGACGCCTAGCGTGAGCGCGGCGCGCACCGGCTCGACCTCGCGGGCTGCGGTGATGGTCAAGATGTCGACCGGACGCCCCGCAGCCCGGACGCCGCGCAGCACCTCCAGGCCGCTGCCGTCGGGCAGGTTAAGATCCAGCAACACCAGGTCGATCGGCTGCCGGGCCAGCGCCCGCACCGCCGCCTGGACCGTCCCGGCCATGCCGGCGACGACGAAGCCCTCGACGCGTCCCACGTAGTCGCGATGGGCGTCGGCCACCAGGGGCTCGTCCTCGACGATGAGGACGCTCAACTCAGTCATGGGGCATCTCCGACCGCACCGGCATCCTGCGGGGTGGTGGGCAGGGTCACCACGAACGTCGCGCCCGGCGGGGCCGACACCGTGACGTGCCCGCCCAGGGCGGCGACCGCCTGCCGCACGAGGGTCAGCCCGATGCCGCGCCCGCCCGGCTCGGTGCCCGGCTTGGTGGTGAACCCGCGGCTGAAGATCCGCTCGGCGTCCGCCTCGGGGACGCCGGGGCCGTTATCGCTCACCGTCACCAGCAGCGCCTCCACGGACGCCTGAACGTCCACCACGATGGCCGCCTCGGGACGTCCCGCGACGGCCTCCACCGCGTTGTCGACCAGGTTGCCGACGACGGTCACCAGCGCGGCCTCGACGCCGGGGACGACGGGCAGATGAGCGTCCGGATCGAGGGTCAGCCGGACGCCCCGCTCGGCGGCCTGAGCGGTCTTGCCGAGCAGCAGCGCCGCGAGCACCGGCGGCTCGACCGCCGCCAGGATCGCCTTGTCAGCCTGCCGCTCCCCGGCCAGACGCCCGGTCGCGAAGGAGACGGCCTCGTCCGCGCGCCCCAGCTCGATCAGGGTCACCACGGTGTGCAGCCGGTTCGCTGCCTCGTGGCTGCGGGCGTGTAGCGCGTCCGCGAGTCCCTGGGTGGCGCTGAGGCGTCCGGTCAGCGACTCCAGTTCGGTGCGGTCCCGCAGGGTCGTCAGCGTGGCGGTGCGGCGGCCGTCGCGCAGCACGGCGTCGCTGGAAACCAGCAGCAGCCGGGCGCCGGTGGCGTGGGGGACATCCACCTCGTGGCGCGCCGACGTGAGCAGGTCGGCCAGCTCGGGCGACAGCCCCAGGTCGGCGACCGGGCGTCCGGCGGCATCGGGGGGCAGGCTCAGCAGCCGCGCCGCCTCGTCGTTGACCACCTGGATGCGTCCGTCGGTGCCGGTGATGACGAGGCCCTCGCGGACGGCGTGCAGCAGCGCGTCGTGATGGTCGTGCAGCCGGGCCACCTCCCGGGCGTTCAGCCCGAGGGTCTCGCGCCGGACCTGCCGGGCCGTCAGCCAGGCACCCGTCCCCGCGACCGCCGCGGCGAGCAGACCCGGCAGCACGATCTGGGGCCACATGCCCGCCAACGCCTGGGACACCTTGGCCCGCGCGATCCCCACCGACACCAGCCCGATCACCCGCCCCTCGTGGGTCACCGGCACCACCGCGCGCGTCGAGGGCCCCAGCGAGCCGGTGTACTCCTCCAGCACGAGGCCGCCCGCACGCGCGGCGTCCGTGGAGCCAGCGAAGCGCCCGCCCACCAGATCCGGGTTGGGGTGGGTGAACCGAACCCCGTCGGTGGTCATGACGACCACGAAGTCGGTGCCGGTCGCCTCCCGGGTCCGGTCCGCGAAGGCGGTCAGCGCGGGCGTGGCGCCCCCCACCGCGAGCGCCTCGCGCGCCTCGTCGGAGGACGCGACGGTGCGGGCGACGTTCGTCACCTGATCGGCGGCGGCGTCCTCCACCTGACGGGCGGCCTGCCAGGTCGCCAGCCCGACCGAGGCGCCCACCACGAGCACGGCGACGACGCCCAGCACGATCAGGACGTGCGAGGCGACGCTGCGCGGGCCCGTGAACACTATGAACATAAGGATGCCCGCCCCCGGCGGCGCACGCGAGGCTGGCGGCGGGTCACACCGTCGTGGCCCGCGTCCCCACGGGAGTGGAACCATGATTGCTCTGCACACCGGGATCGCGATCGTCGCGATCATCCTGCTCATCATCAAAGCCAAGGTCGACCCCATCATCGCCCTCGTGCTCGGCTGCCTCTATCTGGGCTTGGCCTCCGGCATCGGCTTCGCCGAAACCGTCGACGCCATCACCTCGGGCTTCGGCGACATCATGACGAAGATCGGCCTGCTGATCGGCTTCGGCGTCCTGATGGGGGCGCTGCTGCACTCGGTGGGCGCCTTCAAGGTGATGGTCGAGGCGCTGGTGAGGGTCGTGCCCGCCAACCGGCTGCCCTACGCGCTGACCGTCGCACTGAGCACCATCGCGCCTTCCATTTACGTGGACGTGCAGGTCGTCCTCGCCGCCCCGGTGGCGCGCTCGTCGGCGAAGTTCCTCGGCAAGAACGGGCTCGCGTGGCTGGCGGGTGCGCTGGGCACCGGCATCTTCTGCGGCTACGTGTTCGTCGTGCCGGGGCTCTCGGCGATCTCGATCGCCGGGCTGCTGCACGTCCCGCTGGGCAGCTACCTCATCTACGGCATCGTCATCGGACCCGTCACCGCCGTCCTCACCACCTGGCTGTTCCGCCGGATGCTCAACCGTGGCTGGTGGAACGAAGCCAAGGACGAGGAGGTCTCCAACGCCGAAGAGATCGAGGAGGCCGCCGACGAGGTCAGCCCGGAACGCCGCCCCTCCCTGGCGCTGTGCCTGGCCCCCATCGTCGTGCCTTTGCTCATGATCGCCACCGGCGCCCTGTGCGAGCTCGCCGGGATCGACAACGCGATCATCGCGTTCCTCGGGGACGCCAACATCGCCTTGTTCCTCGGCCTGGTCGGCGCCTACGTGATGGCCCGCCGCTACGTCGGCACCGCCCGCACCGCCACCGCGTTCAGCGAGGGGCTGCAGACCACCGGCGAGATCCTGCTCGTCACCGGCGTCGGCGGCTCGCTCGGCGCCGTCATCAAGGCGACCGGCCTGGCGAAGCTGCTCGGCGGCCTGTTCAGCGTCGACGCGGGCGCCCCGATCATCGCGTCCATCCTGCTGGCCTGGTTCATCGCCGCGCTGCTGCACCTGGCGATCGGCTCGGTGTCGGTGGCCGCCATCACCGCCGCGGGCATCGTCGCACCGATCCTGGATCAGATCGCCGTCTCCCCGGTGGTGATGGGGCTCGCGATCGCGTCCGGCTCCCTCTTCGCCCTGCAGGTCAACAGCAACTTCTTCTGGATGTTCAAGTCGCTGCTCGGGCTCTCCACCCAGGGATCGCTGAAGACCATGACGACCGTCACGTCGATGGCGTCACTGATCTCCTTGCCTCTGGTGATGGCGGCCTCCCTGGTCGCCCACTGAGCCCGGCAGCCGATTCGGTTCAGTCGATCGGCGTGGTGGAGCGGCCGAAGTCGTAGCCCTGGTCGTAAGGGTGGCTGCTCGTCGAAACGTTCGAGCCGGATCCGTTGTAGTAGTCCGCGGGCTTGTCGAACGTGGGGAGATAGCACTTCGGGGCCGGGTTGACGATCTGTCGGGTCCCGTTGACATCGGTCACCTCCAAGCTGGAGGAGTTGAGATTGCGTTCATCGGAGGTCCTCGTCCAACTCGCCTTCGCGAGCACGAGCCCACCGAAGGTCACCCCCGCCTGCTTGGTGGTCTCGCTCTTGTCCACGTCGTACTCCAGGCTTCGGGTGGCCCCCTGCTTGGCGGCCTCCTGCAGGCTCTCGAGCTGCTCCTCCGAGGCCGTGGCGCCGAACCGGACGTTGTTGCCGTCGAGGGCTCCCCGCTTACCGCCCGGGAACGACTCGTCTGCGATCGTCTGGTATTGCTCCCGCAGGTCGGGGTGCAACGTGAAGTCGATCCGGTGCTCCAGGACGGTCGCCTTCCCCTCGGAGTCGGTCTGCGTCAGCGACACCGACGCGCCGAGCAATCCAAAGTTGGCGCCCAGGGACATGCCCTTCTTCACGCTGGTCAGCGCCTCCTTGTCGAGCCGGTACGACAACGCCGTCAGCGTCCCGTCCTTGTCCCACGTGGCGGTGATCGTCGTCCCGCCCTTCCACTCCTTGGCGAAGTTCCCCTCCAGCTTGCCGACACCCTCCACCGCGGTCGGGCTAGCCAGCCCGAAGCTCACCAAGGCGGCGATGCCGTTCATCGATGACGTGGACCAGCTCGCCGAGTGGCTGCCGTCGGGAAGCGTCGTCTGGGAGACCCCGCTCTTGCTGGAGTGCGAGTAGGACAGGCTCGCCTCGAGGCTCGGCGTCGCGCCGCTTTTCTCGCCCTCACCCTTGCCTTTGCCCTTGCCGCTCTTCGCGCCGACCGACAGATCGACGGTGACCTCCGTCGTGTCGGCCCATCCCAGCGAGGCGCGCTTGTGGTCGGGTTCGCGATTCTGCAGGTCGCGCAGCGTCCGCGCCGCAGCCGGATAGTTGAGCCGGCCGTTGTCACACATGCCGTAGCGCACGCAGGTGGGGCTGCTGTCGCGTCGAGAGGTGCAGGTGTGCTTGCTGTAGCAGCCGTACTTCTCGTCCAGGTCCGCGACAGCCTTGTCCGCGGCGTCATACTCCTTGTACCAGTCGAGCCAGGCCTGGGCGTCGGCCTCGTTGGCGAACTCATACACGTCGGTCTTGTCCACGCCGGTCATCCCCCACAAGCCTGCGGACGCCGTCGCGTTGCCCGCCGAGAGGTTGAACTCGATCCCCGCACCCTTGCCCTTGCCATGGGCCATCGTCACCTTGTAGCGGCCGTCGCCGAGCTTCTCCACCACCATGCCGTCGCTCTTGCTCCACTTCCAGAACAAGATCTGCGTCGTCTTGGTGGCGGTCTTGCCCTGCGACCAGACGGCGCAGTCGGCCTCCAGCTTGTTGTACGTGGTCAGGATGCATCGGGCCAGGTCGATGCCGGCGGTGACCGTCGGTGCCGCGCCGGTGAGGTGCCCGGCGGCGCTGTCCGCGTCGACGTAGGAACTCCACTGGGCCGAGCACTCCTGGGGCACCACGTAGATGGCGCACCCGATCTGGACGCGGGCACGGTCGGCCTCGCCCGGCTCCATTCCCGCCGGCATGGCGTTCTCGCAGGCGGGGTTGTCGGACTCCGTCGGGGTCGCCTTGTCGCGGCCACCGGTCACGCAGTCGCGGAACGGGGCGATGTCGACCCCGCTGTTGGGGACGAGCCCCGCCCCCCAGCCGGCGGGAGGTTCACCGCAATCGGTGGGGATGTAGTACCAGACGCAGTCGAACCGCACCATGGTCGGATCCGGGTCGGTGGCCACATGGTTGACGCTCTTGCTCTGCCCGATGATCGCATCGGGCAGAGCGTTGTAGGGGCCGTACACCGGGTCCTCGCAGGAGGTGGGCGGTTGTCCGCCCCCGGGGTCAGGCGGCGCGGCTGTCGGGGTGGCCGCGGGGTCTCCCGGCTGCCCGGGATCCCCCGGTGCGCCCGGATCGGAGTCCGCGGCGTCGGCGCAGTCGAACACCGATGTCAGGTGGACGATGGCGTCGACCGCGCAGCGAACCGTCGCGCTGACCCGGGCCAGGGGGACCGCGGTCACAACCGCCGAGCACACCAGCGCCGCGATGAGCAGCAACGCCAGATAGCCCAGGCCCACGTTGCCACGCTCACGGTGTCCGCGTCCCTCGTCGTGCCGCCTGGGTCTGGTCATGTGACGACTCTCCCCGGCCTCTGCGGCCGCGGACAGGGTCCGAAGGCCCACCGCCGACCCAACCGTGGTGGGCACGGTCCCACGAGAGCGCCGCGGCCGACGGCCTCGCCCTTCCCCCGGTCAGCCGAGGGGGGTGTGGGTGTAGCTGAGGTCGTAGCCCTGCCGATACGGATGCCGGGAGGTGGTGGAGTTGGACCAGCCCGAGGCGTAGTAGTCCTCTGGCTTCTCGAACGGCGGCAGGTAGCACTTCGGTGCTGGCTTCAGCGTCTGGACGTTCCCATTGACGTCCATCACCTCAAGTGAGGACGAGGTGAGGTTGCGATCGTCCGTCGTCGACGTCCACGAGGCGCTCGCCAGCGTGATCCCGAGGAACGTCACGGAGGCGGACTCCTGCGTCGAATCCTGCTGGACGTCATACTGCAGGGTCCGTGTGGCTCCGTGGGAGGCCGCCTGGGCGAGGGCGTCGAGATCCGCAGCCGAGGCATTGCTGGTGAAGTTCACGTTGTTGCCGTCGAGGGTCCCGTCCTTGCCCCCTGGGAAGGACTGGTTGATGAGGTCCTCGTACTGGAGGCGAAGGTCCTCGTTCTGCGTGAGATCGATCTGTTGCTCCAGGACGGTCGCGGTCCCCGCGCCGGCGGTCTCCACGTGCTCCACAGCCGCCCCGAGATAGCCGAACTCGACCTCCAGCGATTTGGCGTGCTGCACGCTGGTCACAGCCTCGCTGTCGAGCCGATAGGTGAGCCCGGTGACACGGCCCTCCTTGTCCCAGCTTGCGGTGATGGTCACGCCCCCCGACCAGTCCTCGCCGAAGCTCCCCGAGAAGGCGGCCGGATCCACGAACCCGAACTTGACCAGGGCGGCGATCCCCCCGGCAGAGGTGGTGGACCAACTCGCCTCGTGACCGCCGTCACCGAGGGTCGCCTGGGAGACCGACGTGTTCTCCGAGGCGGAGAAGGAAGCGCTCGCGCTCGGGCCACCCTCCGCTTCGATTTCCGCCGAGAGGCCGACCTCGACGTCCGTCATCGTCGACCAGCCCCGTGACGCGGAGTTGTGGGGCGGCTCGCTGGCCTGGAGGTCGCTCA
>NZ_DAIOIA010000089.1:9399-12875 GCF_036744435.1 Propioniciclava sp.
CGTGGTCGTTGTCGAAGTTAGCCATGGCCGTGTCCGCCGCGTCGTACTGCTGAAACCAGTCGAGCCAGGCCTGAGCATCGGTCTCGTTGGCGAACTCGAACGCATCGGTGTTCTCCACGCCCGTCATCCCCCACAGCCCCGCCGACACCGAGGCGGAACCGGCCGACAGCAGGAAGTCGATCCCGGAGCCCTTGCTGGAACCCCGCGCGAGGGTGAGCCGGACCCGCCCGTCCCCCAGCTTCTCGACGACCATCCCGTTGCTCTTGTTCCACTTCCAGAACAGGATCTGCTTCGTCTTCGTGGAGGTGCTGCTGTTCGCCCACACCGCGCAGTCGGGCTCCAGGCTGTTGTAGGTGGTCAGGATGCAGGTGGCGAGCGTGATGCCCGCGGACACGGTGGGGCCGGCCCCCTCGACGTGCTGGGCGGCCTCGTCGGCGGACACATACTCGTTCCACTCGGCGCGGCACTGCTGGGGGACGACGTAGTTGGTGCAGCCGATCTGGACGCGGGCCGTGGCCGCCTCGCCGGACGCCAGGCCGTCGGGCATCGCGTTGACGCACGCGGGGTTGTCGGACTGCGTCGGGGTGGCGGCATCGCGCCCCGACGTCACGCACGTGCGGAAGGCGGTCACGTCGACGCCCTGACCGGGGGTGAGGCCGGCTGCCCAGCCCGCGGGGGGCGCGCCACAGTCGGGCGGGATGTAGTACCAGACGCAGTCGAACCGGACCATGGTCGGGTGGGGGTCCTTGGGCAGCGTGTCGACGCGTTTGCTCTGGCCCAGAATCTGGGTCGGGACCGCGTCGAACTGGCCGTAGACCGGGTCCGAGCAGGAGAGCGGGACGCTGCCGCCGTCGGGGCTGGTGGGGGTGGCGCCGGCGTCCCCACCGTTCCCGGCGTCCCCACCGCTCCCGCCGCCTGCGGCGTCGTCGGCCCCGCAGTCGAACGTCCATCGCAGCGTGAGGATGGACTCCACGGCACAGCGCATCTGGGCGCTCACCTTGGCGAGCGGCACCGCGGTCACGACCGCGCCGCACACCAGGGCCGCGATGAGGATCAGGGCCAGGTACCCCAGCCCGACGTTCCCCCGTTCGCGTCTGTGGGGGCGGGTGCTGGGCGTCGAGGGGCTGGACATGGGGGCGAGTCTCGTCGGCGGCGGACCCGTCGCCCAGAGTCCGCAGACCCACGACGCGCCCGGAACCGGGGCCCGCGTCCGGGCCCGGGGCAGGGGACAGGACCCAACGACGACCCGGCCTGGTTTCGACTGGCATCCGGACTACGGTGGAGGGGTGGCACGCGCACAAGGAATCGTTCATCCGTTGACCGGCGCGGCGCTGTTTCTCGTCATGACCCTCCGCGAGGGTGGCGAGGCCGCCGTACGAGACACGTTGCAGGACCTTCAAGGGATCCGCAGGTCCGTCGGGTTCCGGACGCCGGGAGGCCAACTCGACGTCGTCGTCGGGGTCGGCTCGGACGCCTGGGACCGGCTCTACAGCGGTCCCCGGCCCGCCAAGCTCACCCCGTTCGACCCGCCCGCCGGGGAGCGGCATGCCGCCCCGGCGACCCCGGGCGACCTGTTGTTCCACGTCCGCAGCGACTCGATGGGGGTGTGCTTCGAACTGGGCCAGCAGATCCTCGCCCGCCTCGCCGGTGCCGTCGACGTCGTCGACGAGACCCACGGCTTCCGGTTCTACGAGCAGCGAGACCTCCTCGGCTTCGTGGACGGCACCGAGAACCCGGAGGCCGAGGACGCCGTGCGGGCCGCGATCATCGACGACGCCGACCCGTTCGTCGCGGGCGGCAGCTACGTGATGGTCCAGAAGTACCTCCACGACATGGACGCCTGGAACGCGCTCAGTACCGGCGAGCAGGAGCGCGTCATCGGACGCAGCAAGCTCGACGACATCGAGATGCCGGACGCCGTGAAGCCCGCCAACTCCCACGTCGCCCTCAACGACCTCGACGACGCGCCCGACGGCACCCCACGGGAGATCCTGCGGGCCAACATGCCGTTCGGCGAGCTCGGCGCGGGCGAGTTCGGCACCTACTACATCGCTTACGCAGCCGACCCCGACATCACTATGGAGATGCTGCGCAACATGTTCGTCGGGAACCCGCCCGGCAACTACGACCGCATCCTCGACTTCTCGAACGCCGTCACCGGGACGACGTTCTTCTGCCCCTCGATCGACTTCCTGGAGTCGCCGCCCCCCGCGCCGCACCTGGCCGGGGACGACGACCTCCCCGCACCTACCCCATCCGCACCGGTCGATGCCAGCGGTTCACTCGGCATCGGCGCACTTGGAAGGAACCACCGATGAACAACCTGCACCGTTCGCTCGCCCCCATCTCCGACGCCGCCTGGAGCGACATCGAGGAGGAGGCCAAGCGCACCTTCCAGCGCAACATCGCCGCCCGCCGCGTCGTCGACGTGTCCGGCCCGCACGGCAGCGACTTCTCGGCCGTGTCCCTGGGCAGGCTCCAAGACGTCGCCGCGCCCGGCGACGGCGTGCAATCGCGGCTGTACCGGGTCGCGCCCGTCGTGCAGCTGCGGGTGCCGTTCACGTTGTCGCGCACCGAGATTGACAGCGTCGAACGGGGCGCCAAGGACGCCGACTGGGAGCCGTTGAAGGAGGCCGCCCAGCGGATCGCGTTCGCCGAGGACCGCGCCATCCTGGACGGCTACCCGGCCGCGGGTATCCGCGGTGTCCGGCCGTGCTCCTCCAACGCGGTGGTGCGCGTCCCGGACAACGCGGTCGACGTCCCCGAGGCGCTCACCTCGGCGTTGACCGCGCTCCGGCTCGCGGGCGTGGAAGGCCCCTACTCCGTCCTGCTGGGCGCCGAGTTGTACACGCTGGTGAGTGAAACCTCCGACCACGGCTTCCCGATCCTCAACCACCTCACCCGGCTGGTGGACGGCGAGATCATCTGGGCGCCCGCGATCCAGGGTGCCGTCGTGCTGACGACGCGCAGCGGCGACTTCGACCTGCAATTGGGCCAGGACCTCTCCCTCGGCTATCTGTCCCACGACGCCGACAGCGTCCAGCTCTATTTCCAGGAGTCCTTCGCTTTCCGCAACAACACCGACGAGGCGTCCGTGGCGTTGCTGCCCTGACGTATTCCTCTGGCAAAGGCGGGTCCCGGGTCGCTCCCGGGATCCGCTTTTTCGTGTGGCAAGGAAACACTGCTGTGGGAGTGGACGGCTGCCCCCGCGCCGGGTCTAAGGTGTCTGCCGGACCGATTCCCCTCCCAGTGAGACACCCCTTGACCACCGGTGGGAACGGACGGACCCCAAGGAGACAACGCCATGTCAGCGACCAGCAACGAAGCGTCCCCGCCTGCCACCTCACGTACCGATCGAGGATTCTTCGGTCACCCGGCGGGGCTCGGCTGGCTGTTCCAGGTGGAAATGTGGGAGCGATTCTCGATAGTGCCCCGCTGAGTGGTGGGCTTTCGAGGGATCCTCGGTGTCACGCCTC
>NZ_DAIOIA010000090.1:0-12604 GCF_036744435.1 Propioniciclava sp.
CCCCCGGAGCCCCCCCCCCCGGAGCTGCGCGGCGGCCCACGACCTCACCTCGACGTCCCGGGCCGCCGCCGCCCCTCATCGACGAACCGGCTCCGGCATCGTCTCCCTGCAGCGAGGACCGACCATGGCTGAGACACCCAGCATTCACGCCACCCGCCTGCCGTTGCGCGCCTGGAACTCCGCCTGCCGCCTCGTCGGCGGCGACCCCATCCCCCTCGACGAGGACGACCGGGCCGCCCTGACGGCGTCCCCCCTGGTCGCCGAGGGCACCACCCTGGACGACCGCTGGTCCGGTCTGATCGCGTCCTATCTAGACTCCCCCTCGTCGGTGCGGATCTCCGCCAGTCGCGGCGGGCTGCTGTACCGCGCGTCCCTCGCCCTCGGAGCGGCCAACGTCTGCGTCCTGGAGCGGTTCACCACCCGGCCGACCTCCGCGGGTGGCCTCGCGACGGTGAACCGCGACGACCACCTGGAGGTGTCCGTGACGACGGGTCACCCCTGGACGCTGCTGCGCCGGGTGCTGCCCCCGCTGGCGAACCTGCGGGCCGACTCCCGCCAGACCTCCTCCCGCACCGCCACCCCGGTGCAGATCCCTGACGCCGTGCTCGCCTGGGCGCAGGAACAATGCCTCACCCACCCCAGCGAGCAGGTCCTCGCGACGCTCCGTGAGCGTTCCTCGGGTCGGCTGCACGACTTCCTCTCCGCCGACGGCGCGTCCGTGTCCTACGCGTGGACCACCCAGACGCCACGAGGCCCCAGCCTCGCCCTGGCCTGGTATGTCGCCTCGCCCGAGCATCTCTTCCGGGCCACGTTCGCCGAGGACCACCCCTTCGAGGAAGTCCACCCCGGCGACCTCGCCTTCACCTTCGACTGGCACCTGCTGGGCGCGCTCGACGCGCTGGGCGCCCCGGCGGCCTGAGAGGACGCGACATGACCCTGACGGGCATGAACATCGGCGAGATCCGCAGCCTCGCCTCCCAGTTGCAGCGCCGATCCGACGCCGTCGCCGACAGCGCCCGCGTCGTCGACCGGCTCGTCCAACTCACCCGGCGCAACTGGTACGGCGACGACATCGCGCAGTTCGAATCGCGCTGGAACGGTGGGACGCGGGCCATCGCCGAGCGGGTCGCGACCGAACTGCGCGAGCTCGCCGAAACCGCCCGCCGCAACGCCGACGACCAGGAGCGCACCAGCAACGAACTCGGCGGCGGCAACTCCGGCGGAGCCGGAACCGGCGGAGGAGGTGACCAGAACCCGTTCTCGTGGGTGGGCGATGGCCTCGACTGGCTCGGGGACCGCGTCGAAGACGGCCTCGACTGGGCTCAGGACGCCGGAGACTGGGTCGCCGACCGCGCCTCCGACGCCTGGGACTGGACCACCGACCGGGTCGACGACGCGTGGAACTGGACGCTGGACCGGGTCGACGACGTGGCCAACTTCGTCGTTCCTCGCGTCGAGGCTGGCCTGGCCGGCTGGGACCGGTTCGTGGAGGCGCTCGGCGCCAACGCCCAAGCCTGGAACTTCTTCGACGGCCACCCGCCGCAGCTCTCCGAGGTGCTCGCGGCCGGCGTCCTGGCACTGGGGACCGGGATCGGAACGGTCGCGAACGTCGTCACCGGTCAGGACCACCAGATCTTCGATCCGGGCACTCCAGGCGCCGGGCAGGCCCACGACATCACCGGCGACCCGGCGACCCAGCGGGTCACCGACTTCACCAGCCTGACGGCGGCGACCATGTCCTCGTACGAGCACAACGGCGTCCGCGTCGATGAGATCGTCGGGCCCGACGGCGAAACCCGCTACATCGTCTCCGTACCCGGGACGCAGGCACAGATCGACTCCCTGGCCGGGTGGAGCCAGAACCCCAACGGCCGCAACTGGGCCGCCAACCTGTGGGCGATGGCACAAGGAAGCCAGGCCACGGACGCGCAGGCCGTCGCGATGGCCATCCAGAATGCGGGCGTCCCGGACGGGGCGAGCATCCTGCTGACCGGTCACAGCCAGGGCGGACTCATCGCCGCCAACCTGGCCGCCGACCACGACCTCGCGCAGCGCTACGCCATCGACGGCGTCATCACCTACGGCGCACCCGTGGAGAACGCCGACCTCCACCCCGGCTCGGCCCCCGTCCTGGCCCTCGGCCACGGCAACACCGTCGCATCGGTCCCGGTGCCGGGTACCCCGTGGGAGATCCCGGTGATCCGGCAGATCGGCGACCCGGTCCCCCAGCTCGACTTCGGCGGCGCCGGAGTGTTCCCGTTCGTCCCCGCCCAGCAGGGCTCCATCACCACGATCGACCTGCCCCCCAAGGGAGACTCGTTCTTCGACATGACCGCCAACCACGAGCAGGCCGGCTACCTCGCTGACGTGCAGAACCTGTCCGCGGAAAACCAGGCGGCCATCGACGACTACCTCAGCAGCAACAACCTGGACGCCTACCTGAACGGGACGACGACGTCTACCGTGACGGTGGAGACGACAGGCTAGGAGAGACGATGCGACGATTCGGACGGTGCACGGGTGTGGCGCTCGTGGTCGGGACGCTCCTGACGGGCTGCGCCTGGTGGGGCGGCGGGCACAGCGAAAGCCTCGACGAGCGCGCTGCCCGCATCGAGCCGGTGCTGCTGGCCGTCCCCGGCATCACCGGAGGCCACCTGAGTGTCAAGAACGCCTCCCTGTCCAACCTCTACAGTTGCGCGCTCACGAGCGACGCCACCGACGTGACCGCCCTCAAAGCCACCCTCGTCGACGTGCTGCGGACGCTCGCCGAGCACGCGGACGACCGGCCTGGCGCGCTCGTGTCCTGCAGCGTCAGCAACGGAACCGAGGGCGTGGGCAGCCAGGACGTGGGCCTCACCAGCCCCACGTCGCTGCGCGAGGTCCGTGAGAAGCTCCGCTGAGCGTCCCCGTCAGTCGACCAGGGGCAGCTGGACCCGCCAGGTCTTGCCGCCCTTCACCCACAGGCCCCGTCCGGGCGGGAAGTCGGTCCGTTTGATGCGGCCCAGCGGCGTCCGGTAGATGTTCTCATCGTCCTGATCGGGCTGCAGGATGAACCCGGCCCGCGGCTGCTTCAGCTCCGTCACCAAGGTGCTGTAGCCACTGCCGACCTCGCTCACCTCGGCCTCCCCCAGCACGAGGTGCCCATTGCGGCGCGCCTCCACCATGACGTCGGACAGGCTCATCTCGGCGTCACCGTTGGCGAAGTCGGTGACACCTTCCACGATGATCGCGAAGCGCGGCGCCGACCCCGGCTCCATGTCGGCCTGCACCCGCGGCAGCAGCACGTCGCGCACGAGGGCATCCACCTCGTGCGCACCCGACGCGGCCCACGTCCAGCCGCGCCATGAGGTCAGCGGCGAGCGGCGCGGGGTCAGCAGGAACAGCTCGATGCCGGGCTGCCAGCGGCGCAGCGACTCCGCGAACCAGCGCAGGGCGCTGGTGCGGCCCGAACCGCGGGGACCCGTGACGAGCAGCGGGCCGGATGGGTCGAAGCCGAGCGGGGCCAGCGACTGGCTCTCCAGGCCCAGGACGGGCTTGCCGCCGACGCTTCCCGGCAGCTCGTCAACGCGCACCAGCTCTGGCAGCGCGCGAATCCGCTCCGGTCGTACCGTCAGGCGCGGTGCGATCTCGGCGGCCAACTCCTCGATCAGGCGGCTCTGCGCCACCGGGCTGGGGTCCTCGCCCAAGATGGCGATCTGCATCTCCTCGGGCATGTCCTGCAGCATCGCCCGGCCGGGCGGGCTCTGCGGGCTCAGCACATCGCGGGGCACGTTCAGGTCGGCGTAGCCGTCCTCGTTGGCCTGCCGCAGGATCACGCGCTGCTGGAAGGCCGACGCCACCGAGGTGGGCACCGAGGGTCCCCGGTCGGCGGTCATCGCCACATGGACGCCCACGGCCCGGCCGTCGGCCGCGATCCGGCGGAACGCCTCGTAGACGGCCATGCGGACGATCGTCGTGTCGTACTCGGCCCGGAAGGTACCGAAGTTGTCCAGCAGCAGCAGGATGCGCGGCTCGTCGGGCCGGTTCGCGAGCGTCCGGTACTCCGACAGGCTGGAGGCCCGCAGGGCGTTGTAGCGGGCGGCCCGCTCGTCGACCGTGGTCAGCAGGAGCTTCACCAGCCGGGTGACGCGCTCCTCGTCGTCGCCGCCCACGATGGAGCCCACGTAGGGGAGCTGGTCCAGCATCGTCAGGCCGCCACCGCCGAAGTCGAGACCGTACACGTGCACCGGTCCGCCGCGCGGCGTGATCCCTGCGGCGACGCCCAGGGTGCGCAGCGCCGTCGTCTTGCCGGACCCGCCCGCGCCGAGGATCAGCACCGAGCCGTGCTCCTCAGGCCGGAAATGGGTGACGATCTGACGCTGATGGTCGGGGTCGTCCATGGCGCCCAGCACCAGTTCGGTGTCGGTGCGCTGCGCCATGTTCTCCAGGTTGTAGCGGTCGGCGAGCGGCTCCAGCCAGGGACGCCGAGGTGTCCGCACCTGCCCGGCACGAGCGGCCTGCCGCACCGCGGCGACCACCCGGATGATGTCCTTCTCCGGCTTGGGCCCCTCCTGCGTGGAGGTGGCGACCTTCCACGGATGGCCCAGGCCGAAGTCGAGCTGGGTCACCTCGATCGGCGGCGCCGGCGGTTCCGCGTACGTGCGGGCGCCCGGATAACCGCCCTGGAAGCGCGTGATCCGCCCCGGGCCGGTGCGTGCCGCCGCGCGTCCCGGGATGCCCGGGTCGAAGTGGGCGGCCATCGTGTCGCCGAGCACGTCGGTGGAGTCCGAGTCGTCGTTCACCCGCAGCGCGACGCGCAGGTTCGTGTTGGCGCGCAGGCTGTCGGTGATGACGCCGGCCGGACGCTGCGTCGCCATGATGAGGTGCAGCCCCAGGGACCGGCCCCGCTGGGCGACGTCGACGACGCCGTCGTAGAACTCCGGCACCTCCGATTTCAGGGCGGCGAACTCGTCGACGACGATGACCAGCGCGGGCGGGCAACTCGGGTCGCCGGTCAACTCGAAGTCGATCAGGTCCTTGACGCCCTTGTTGTTGAGTAGTTCCTCCCGGTGCCGGATCTCGGCCCGCAAGCTGCGCAGCGCGCGACGCACCAGATGGTCGGACAGGTCGGTCACCATCCCGACACTGTGCGGCAGGTCGGTGCAGCGCGCGAAGGCAGCCCCGCCCTTGTAGTCGACGAACAAGAAGGTGAGCCGGTCGGGGCTGTAGCGGTGCGCCAGCCCGAGCACCCACGCCTGCAGGAACTCCGACTTGCCCGAACCCGTCGTGCCGCCCACCAGCGCGTGGGGGCCCTGGCTGCGCAGATCCAGAGTGAACGGGTCCGTGCCGGAATGCCCGACGGTGGCGAGCAGGTCGCTGGCCCGGTCGCGCGGCTTCGGCGGCGCCGACCGATCGGTGAGGGAGCCGTTCTCCCGCCAGCGCCCCAGGATCTGCTCCGGGTCGACGGCCGTGTCCTGGCCCAGCAGGCTGATGACCGACACGGCGCGCGGGACGTCCGACTCGTCGACGGTGGGGGCACCCGCGTCGACGACGGGCGCCAGCCGGCGCGACACGCGCGCCGCCGTCTCGGCGTCCGCGGCCTCGACCCGCACCGGGGCGACCAGTTCCTCCTCACGGACCATGCCGACGAGGGGGGCGGTGCCGTCGCCGAGATCCAGGTAGGTGCGGCAGGCCGCCGGGATGAGCCGCTTCTCGGCGGCCACCCACAGCACGTGGACGCCGACCTGCGGCCCATTCTCGGCGAGCCGGGTGAGGCGCCCGATGTCGACCAGCGGGGCGTCCACGATGACGAGGATCGCGGGCAGCGTCGCGCCGTCCTGGCGGTCGCTGCGGCTCGTGACGACGTCCTCGAGCCGGTCGAGGAGGAGGCGCCCCGTCGCCCCCTCCGAGGAGAGCTGCAGCGGCCCGGTCGGCGACTGCGGGGAGGCGGCGTGCGGCAGCCATTCGATCCACTGCCAGCGGGGGCGTCCGGCGGTGGAAGTGAGGCACGTGACGACCAGCTCGGTCGGTGACTGCAGCGTGACCGCCTGCAGGACGATCGCGCGCGCCACCCCCTCGGCGACCCCGGCGGTGCCCGCGATCCCGACACCGCCGACGCTGCGCAGGTCGGCGATCACCGGGGCGTCGGCGATCCACGCGTACTTGTTCAGCAGCAGCGTGCGCGGATGGGTGTAGCGGGGGGCCGCGGTGACGTCGGCGTTCTGGTAGTCCACCAGGGGCCGCACCGGGCCCTCGCCGAGGCGCACCTGCAGGAACTCGGGATGCTCGGGACGGCGCGACCACACCAGGTCCCCGAGGCGCCCGATCGCGTCGACGCACTCGGTGACGGCCGGATGAGCCTCCCGGAGCCGCTGCCGCTGCTCGGCGTGGACGGCCTCGAGCTGGTGGTCGATCTCGGCGAGCCGGTTGTCGTAGGCCAGGTCCGCCTCCCGCTGCTGGCGGCGGGACTCGACCCGCTGGTCGGCCCACGAGCCGAACATCATGAGCGGGCTGAAGAAGACGAAGATGAGGCTCATCGGCGACTGGGTGATCGCATACATGCCGACGCCCATCATCATCGGGGCCATCATCGCCATGATGGGGAACTGCTGCGCCACTTGGATCTTCTGCGGCTGCGGCAGATCGATCGCGGCGGACCGCCGCCTCCGCAGCACGCGCGGGGAACGGATGTACTCCACATCGGTGCTGGAGGAGGCCGCCTGGTCGAGGCGGCGGGTGTAGCTGATGGCCATCGTCGTGCCGCCGACCACGAACGGGTCCCCGGGCCCGACCGCGACGCGGGGCACCCGGACGCCGCCCACCAGGACGCCGTTGGCGGAGTTGGCGTCCACCACCTCGACGGTCTCACCGATCTCGATCCGGGCATGCTGCTTGGAGGCCAGCGGATCGGTGAGGCGGACGGTGCTCTCGGCGGAGCGTCCCACGGTGGAGGTGCCCTGATAGAGGGCGACCTCGACGCCGGTGTCGGGGCCGCCGAGGACGCGGAGCAGCGCCACCGGGTCGCCCTGGGGGGCGTGCTGGGTGGCCCCCGGCACCACCTCCAGCACGGCTCCCGAGACGACCCCCGAGTTCACCACGAGCTGGCCCGGCGGCAGGACGGTGACCCCGCCCGCCTGATCGGTGACCCGCAGGGTCGGGCGGGCCGCCTCGTCGATGTCGACGTCGGCCGCCGGGCCCTTCAGGAGGGCGCGGGCGACGTCACCGGAGGTGACGGTGGCGTCGGCGGTGACCTGGATGTGCCGCGGCAGCGGATCGCCCTGCTTGCGGTACAGCACACGAAGCTTCACGGCCGGCCACCCTTCTGCTCACGGTTCGCTCGCGCCTCGGCCTCCAGCATCGGGAGGTCCGCGCTGGTGACCAGCAGCGTCGAGACGGCGTACTCGACGAGTTGGACGCGGCGGTTCGCGGCGTTGTTGCCGGGGCCTCCGCGCAGGCCGCTGACCCCGGCCCGATCGAGTTTGTCGCACACGTTGTCGAGCTTGCGGTTGAACCGCGTCTGCGGCCAGCCCAGCCGGGCTGCGGCCTCGACCGCCGACGGCACCTGGGAGGCCCCCGTCCCGACCCGTTTCAGGAGGGGCTCCGCGAGCGCGATGACCGCCACTCTCTGACTGTCGGTCAGCGCGGGCGGCGCGATCGTGGTGTCGCCGTGACCGTCGTCCGAGCGGGAGGGGACCGCGGGCGTCCCCTGGGTGCTGAGCAGGATCTCGTAGGAGGAGGAGCCCGCCGCGAACGTGAGCAGCGTCTCCGGGAACACCAGCGGCTGCCGCGCCCCCGAGGCGAGCGTCGTGCGCAGGACGCCGTGCTGGTCGGTCAGGTGGGCGGCCAGCCGGGAGCCCACGTTCGCCACCCACCACATCCCGTCGGCGGCCACGATCTCGATGAACCGGCGGTGCAGGTACGGGTTGTCGTCGATCTCCAGGTCTCCGGAGCGTCCGATCACGAACACCCCGTCGGGGTCGGGCTCGTACAGTTCGCCGGCGAAATCGACGACCAGGGGGGTCATGGTCATGGCACACACTTCTTCGCGGGTGGGGAGGTCTGGCCCGTGGAGCGCCTGATCTCGACCTCGATACAGGTGCTCTGCGGTTGGACGGGGAGGGAGGCGGTGGGCTCCGTGGTTGCCTGCACGTCGGCGTCGCGGTCGAGCAGGACGAGGCGGTACAGGTAGGTGTCGCCGGGTTCGGGATCGGCGTTGGTCCAGGTGAAGACCACCCGGTCTCCTTGGATCTGCCCGGCCAGCTCTGCGGGCGGCGCGACGGCGGCGAACGGCTGGCGGCCCTGGGTGGCGGTCGGGGTCGCGGTGGGCGCCACGGTGGCACCCCCGCCCCCCGTCAGGATCCATGCGACCGCCAGGGCGACCACCACGACGACGGCGATCCCGCCGACGATGAGCGGCTGCAGGCGCCGCGGTTCGGGCTCGGCCGGGGCCGCGGCGGACGGCTGGGCTCCCGGCTCGACGCGGAAGGTGTCCTCGCCTGCCACCTGCGGGATCGACGGGCCGGTGAAGTCGAGGGGGGCGTGCGCCTCACGGGAGCCGCGGCCGTGCATCAGCACGGGGCCCCCGGTGGCCTCCGGAGGTGCCGTGTGCCCCGTGGGCCCGGTCCCGGAACGGTCGAAGGTGTCCTCGGGCCGCAGGTCTGTCTGCCGGGTGCCCTGCGTCCCGCTGACGTCGAACCAGCCGTCGTTGGTGTCGGGGAGCACCTCGGGGTCGATCATCGAGAAGCCGGTGACGCGGGTGCCGGTCTCGGCGTAATGGGTCAACTCGTCGTCGTGACGGTCCTCGCGGACGTCGATCGTGGTGATCGACTCGTGCATCTCGGCCTGGACGCGCTGCAAGGCGCGGGCGAACTCCAGCGCCGACGGGTAGCGCTGTTCGGGACGCTTGGCCAGGGCCGTGCGCAGCACCAGTTCGAGGGACTCGGGCACGTCGCTGCGCCCGGTGGGCGGCGGCGGCATCGTCTTGACGCGGTGGGCCAGCGCCATCGAGTTGTTCTCCCCGGGCACGTCGAACGGGCTGTGCCCGGTCAGCATGGCGTGCAAGGTGGCGGCCAGCGAGTAGACGTCGCCCTCGACGCCCATCGGCTGGTTCCCGATCTGCTCCGGCGGCGCCCACGCGACCGAGAAGGCCGCCGCTCCTTGGCCGCCTTCGGCGGCGGAGATGCCGAAGTCCGTCAGGGCCGGACGTCCGAAGTCGGTGAACAAGATGTTGGCGGGCTTGATGTCGCGGTGCAGGACGCCGAGCCGGTGCGCCGACTCGACGGCGCCGGCGATCTGGACCGCCACCTCGAGGGCACGGCCCAGCGGTAGGGCGTGGTTCCGCAGCCGGGTGCCCAGGTGACGCGGATGGCAGCTCTCCATCACCAGGTAGGGGCGGCCATCGGGCGCGACGCCCGCCGAGTGGATGCTGACGATCGAGGGATGGCTGGACAGCATCGCCATCACGTTCGCCTCGTCCTCGAACTGCCGCTGGGTGTCGGCCCCCAGGCCCCGCAGCATCACCTTGACGGCGACCTCACGGCGAGGCCGGAGCTGGCGGTACTGGAAGACGTCGGCGAACCCGCCGGTGCCCAGCACTCCGATGTACTCGTACCCATCGAGCAGGGGCGGGGTGGAGGGCGCGCGGCTCACCGCAGGCCCTCCAGCGTGAGCTGGACGCCGTGGCCCAGGTCCAGCACGTCACCGTCCATCAGGATCTCGGGCCGCTCCCCCAGCCGGACGGGCGCTTCCCCGCGGCGGCGCAGGAACGTGCCGTTGGTGGAGTGCAGGTCGACCGCCAGGACGTTCCATTCCTCCAACCGCAGTTCCAGGTGGTTGCTGGAGACGTGTCCTTGCGACAACGGCACCAGGCGCGGCAGGACGGTTCCCTGGTAGCGCTCGACGCGCGGGTTGCGTCCGATGATGACGGGGGCGTTCAGCTCGACGATCTCGCCGCTGGGCAGCTTGAGGCGACCCAGCACCGGCCGCGGCATCCGGTGGGCGGCCCCGCTCAGCGGCCCCCCGCATTCGAAGCAGACGCTGCGGTGCGGAGGATTGGGGTGATCGTGGGCACAGCGGACGCCGAGCACCGACCAGGCCCCGGGCGGGACGGGCTCCGGCTCGGGTTCGGGGGCGGTGGTGCCGCTCTCGAAGTCGGAGGCCAGCACGGTCTCCCCATCGTGGTCGCCCTCCGCGTCGTGGAGCCGCCGCATGCCGCCGGTGGTGGTGGTGTGGCCCTCCCCAGCCGGCTCGCTGTGGGGCGGCTGCGCGGGGGCGGCGCCCTCGGGGCCAGGCGCGGCGTCGGGACGGGCTTCCCCGGTGGGGGCGGTGCCGGGGACGCCCGAGATGAACTCCTCGTCGAGGTCGGTACGCACGGCGGCGTCCTCGATGGAGAACAGTTCCGTGTCGCCGTACTGCCGGGCGAAGCGGCCCGACTGTGCCGACCCGTCCGGGCGAGGTTCGGCCCACGGCACCTGCACCATCTCCGCGTCCGCGGGAGCGGTCTCCGGTGAGGGCTGGCCGACGGGCTCGTCGGCCGGGTCGAGGGTGTGGAGGTCGTCGAGCGGTGCGGCCGGGTCCGCCCGGTCGACCGGTTCGCCTGCCTCCACGAGCGCGTCGGGTTCCTCCTCCTCGCCCAGCAGCGTCGCGGCCCAGTCGGGCAGTTCGAGCGCGTCCGGCGAGGGTCCGTCGGGATGCTGAGCGGTCTCCGCCCCGGGCTCCGCACGCGGGATCGGGGGGCCGTCGCCGAGCGCGGCACCCGCCTCGGGCGCGACGGGGGCGGCTGCCGACGGCGGAAGCCCGGGACGCCGCAGGCCGGGCTGCCCGGATGCGGTCCTCGCGGGAGGCCCTGCGGGCGCCGGGACGACGTCGCCCCAGGCCAGCCCGCCGGCCACGACCAGCCCCGCGACCAGCGGACGCCCGTCGGCGGGATCTCCGACCCGGCCCACGCACGCCGCCGACCCGCCGGTGACGGACCGCTCGGCCCAGGTCGAGATCCCGGCGCCGCGCACGACTTCGTCGTCGACCTGGGCGACCCAGTCGCCGCGGGCCGCCAACTGCCAGTCCCCCCGCGCGGTGCGCAGCGCGATCGCGAATCCCGGCAGCGACAGCACGTCGGTCCCGGTGTGGACGCTCAGCAGCTTCAGGAACGTCGCCAGGTCGCCGCCGTCGCCGAACTCCAGCCAGATGTCGCCGGCCGCCGTCGCCGACACCTCGCCGGAGACCAGCGCCATCCCGTGCGACCAGACCAGGCCGTGATCGGTTCCCTCGAACCACAACGCATGCATGTCAGTCCTCCCCCGCTCCGGGACGGCGGCGCGCCGCGGCCCCTGCCGCCCATGCGGCGTCGTGCGCGTCCCCCACCGTCGGATCGCTGAGCGTGTCCGTGTCGTCGCCCGAGTGTCCCCCTCCGGCCAGCGTGAGGCGCGCCACGTCGACCACCACGGCCGTCACGTTGTCGCGTCCCGACGCCGTCACGGCGGCGCGGACCAGATGGGTGGCCGCCTCCTCCGGGTCCTCGATGGATCGCAGCATCGCGAGCATCAGCATCGGCGTCAGCTCGGAACTGAGCCCATCGGAGCAGACCAGCACGCGGTCGCGGGCGTGGAGCGGCAGCAGCCACTGGTCCAGCACCGGGACGCCGAGCAGCCCGCCGCCCAGCGCGCGGGTGATGACGTTGCCGCCGATGGCCTTCGACTCCTCCACCAGCCCCTGGTCGATGAGCTCCTGCCGACGCGAATGGTCGACGCTGACCTGTTCGAGGCGACCGTCCCGGGCCAGGTAGACCCGCGAGTCGCCGACATTGAACACCAGCCAGTAGGGGCGTCCGGCCTGCTCGGTGACGGCGACACCCGCCAGCGTCGTCCCGGGCGCCCGCCCGGTCCCGGCCAGCGCCGTGATGTTGGACGCCGCGGTCGCCATCGCCGTGTGGATGGCCGAGGCGTCGGTCCAGTCCCCGCCGACCGCGGAGAACTGCCGCACCGCCTCCGCGGAGGCGACGTCGCCGCTGGCGTGGCCGCCCATCCCGTCGGCCACGAGGAACACCGGGCGATGCGCCCAGTAGGAGTCTTCGTTGTGGTCGCGGAAGCGGCCGGGGTCGGTGGCCGCCCCGGCGCGCAGGATCACGTGGGGGGGTTCGGTCATCGGCCTCATCCGACCGTGATCCGGTGACGGCCGAAGTGGACGCTGGCGCCTTCGGGTAGCCGGACGCGGCGACCCGGCTCCACCAGGCGCGGGGTCGCCTCGGGCACCTTGGCCACGAGGCTTCCGTTGGTGGAGTTCAGGTCGATCATCCACACCCCCTCCTCGTCGCGTCCCAGCAGCAGGTGCGTCTTGGACAGCAGGGAATCGTCGATGCGGTGGGCGACGGCGTCGGGGTGGCTCCCGGGCGCGACCGGGTTGCGGCCGAACACCAGGGGCGGGCCGACCAGGAGGGTGTGGTCACCGTCGAGGGTGACCTCGGGTGTCGTCGTGGTGGTGATGGCGCCGTCGAGGGCGCTGGGGGCCAGCACCGTGCGGTCGGACTCCACGACGTCCGGCTCGGCCGGGCGCGCGAAGAACGCCTCCGCACTCGGCTGCGGGGCCGCGGGGCGGGCGGGCGGGCGGGGTGCGTTCTGCACCGGGGGCTGGG
>NZ_DAIOIA010000091.1:0-12321 GCF_036744435.1 Propioniciclava sp.
GCCGTCCCCTCGAGATGCCCCACGAGGTAACCGCACGCGAAGATGTTCTCGAAGCCCTCACGCTGGGCGGGGATGCCTTGGGGGCTGAGGATCAGCACATCATGGACGCGGACGCCGTCGGCGTCGGGGACGCGGATCAGGTTGGGACACTCCCACATGTACCCAAAAGCGTCGAACCCGCCCGCCGCGTCCGGAAAGGCCAGCTCCCCCGCCAGCGTCCAGGAGAGTCGGTCGGAGGAGCGGTACACCAGGACGCAGCCGGTCTCGTCGACGCGCTGGGCCCCTACACACATGCGGTAGCTGCCGTCCGCCTCGATCGCGACCTGAGGGTCGCGGAGGTGGGCCGTGTAGCCGGGCGGCGGGCCGGCCAGGAGGGGGTTGGCTGGCGCCTTGGTGAACGTCTCCAGATCCGAGCTGGTCATCAGGCACTGGTAGCTCTCCCGCTCGCCCTGCTCACTGCGGACGTTGCCGGTGTAGTAGAAGTCCACCCCGTCTTCTCGCGGGAGGGCGCTGCCGGAGTAGACCCCGTTGCGGTCGTACCAGGCGTCGGGGACCAGTGCGACGCCGTGCTGACGCCACGAGGTGAGGTCGGCCGAACTGGCGTGCCCCCAGAAGACCTGCCGCTGCGGGTGGAAGGGCGAGAACTGATAGAAGACGTGGTGGACGCCGTCGCGCAGCACCAGGCCGTTCGGATCATTCAGGCGTCCGACCGGGGGCGCGACGTGGAACAGCGGATAGTCCGGATCCTCCTGCGCGCGGGAGCCGGCGATCGCGGCCTCGGCGCGGGCCCTCAAGTCGGTTCCCGCCGTTGGGTGTGGAATCACGCGCAGCCCCTCTTCTCGTCGCCTGGGACCCCACGCTAGCCGACCTGTCCAACGCTGGACAGAAGCGTCCGGCGCCGCGCCCCGCGATCAGGACCGACGCAGGCGGCGCACTCCCCCGCGGACCGCGTCGGTCACCTGGTGGATGCGCAGCAACGCAGCCAGCCCGAGGAACACCAGCCCGAAGCCCAGAGCGCCCAGAGCAAGGGCCACCAGGGAGCCGACGATGCCCAGGCCGAGCCACCCGATCACCACGTGCAGCAGGCCGAAGGCGGCCAGGCCCGCAGGAACCGCAGCGCCGAGCAGCCGCGCCGTCAGGCCCGCCAGCCGACGCAGGGGCAGGCCGCCGGTCTGACGCTGGGCGACGACGAGGAAGACGAGCGCAGCGACGCCGTTGCTGACCGTCTGCCCCACCGCGACCATCGTGACCCCCCAGCCGGGTGCGAGGGCGAGGATCGCCGCGGCGAAGACCACCTGGATCACGGTGACGATCCCCTGGAAGACCAGATAGGTCCGGCCGTCCTCCCGCGCGGTGGAGTAGCGCTGCTGCAGCCCCACCACCGCGTAGGCGACCAGCCCGACGCTCATCACGGCGAACGCGCTGGCGATCGCCTCGACGGAGGCGAGGTCGAGCCACGGGTTCAGGATCCGGCTGGCGGGCAGCGCCAAGGCCACGAGCAGGGCCGAGATCGGCACCATCGTGACCAGGGGCAGCGCCAGCCCCCGATCCAGATCGCCGCGGAGCGCCCCGACGTCCCCCTCCTGTACGGCACGGGTCATGCGCGGCAGCAGGGCCGTGAGGATGGAGACCGTGATGACCCCGTGCGGAACCATGAAGATCGTGAACGCCTGCTGATACACGAACAGCCCGGCGACGATCTCCCCCGCAGCCCGCGCCCGACCCGCCACCACATTGATGGCCGCCTGGGTGGCCACGCCCCCGAGTTGGGCGATCACCACGGCCACACCCATCCAGACGGCGACCTTGCCCGCAGCCCGGAACCCGTACCCGCGCAGCCGCCAGGTGGGCCGCCAGCGGTAGCCGGCGCGGGGCAGCGCGAACGCGAGCGGCAGCGCCTGCACCACGATGCCGAGCGTCGCGCTCCCGGCCAGAACGCCCACCATCAGCGGCGACCACTCCTGTGGCGGCGCTCCCCGCGTGAACAGCGCCAGGAACACTCCCATCCCGGCGATCTGGACCAGGTTGGCGAACGCGGGCGTCCACATCACCAGCCCGAACCGATCCCGCACGTTGAGCACCTGACTCAGTACGGCGTACAGGGCGTAGAAGAAGATCTGCGGCAGGCACCAGTAGGCGAACGCGACGCCGAGGGCATGGGCGGGACCGCGCAATCCCATCAGCGTCACCAGCGGATCGGCGCACGCCATCGCCACGACGGTGACGACCCCGACCAGCGCAAAGATGGCGGTCAGCAACGCGTCCGTCATCGCCTTGCCGTCGCCCTCCCGGCGCAACGCCCGGGTGAGCTGGGGCATGAGCACGGCGGTCAGGACGCCCGACTGCAGCAGCATGAAGATGGTGTTGGGCAGGGTGTTGGCGGTCTGGAAGGCGTCCGAGACCGCCCCCATGCCACCGATGCACACCCCCAGCAGGGCGTTGCGCACGATCCCGAGCGCCCGGGACACCAGGGACCCGGACGCCATCAGCGTCGCGGCCCTGCCCAGCCCGGAGGGGCGGGCCTGGGTCACGGGCGAAGCTCCGTGGCGGCCGGGCCGGGATCGGGGGCGAAGGAGAGCCCGGGGCCGGGCGCGAACGCGGCCATGGTGACCGCCTCCATGGCGGGGTCGGCGTTCCACGCCGCGCGCAACCGCTCCTTGAAGCCGCGGGCGGCCGCCTCCGGATCGGACGCATCGATGATGGCGCCCCCGACCGCGACGCGACGCGCTCCCGTGCGCAGGACGGCGTCCAGGCTCGCCTGCGTGATGCCCCCGACGGCGAACCACGGCGTCGCGGCAGGGTCGCTCGGCGGCGCCACGTCTGCGGCATGCAGCAGATGCTCGCGCCCGGGCCCGACGAGCAGGAAGCCGACCTCGGGGTCGGCCAGGGCGGCGTCGATCTCGGCGGCGGTGTTGCAGCGACGCCCGATCTGCGTCCAGCGACCCAGCAGGGCCCGGGCGCGCGCCGGATCGTGGTCGTCCTCGGACAGGCAGACCACGTCGGCCCCGCGGCCCGCCTCGCGTCCGGGACGCCCCAGGTACCCCGTCAGCCCCTGGGTCTCCTGCGCAGCGGCGCGCACGAGCGTCATCGACGCGGCTGCGGCCGGGTTCGCCTCGGCCTGCGTCTCGTCGAGCAGGACGATGTCGGCGCCGCCGGCGAAGCCCGCCGGCGCCAGCAGAGGCACCCGCGCCGACCCGGCGGGCACGATCTGGATCAGGCGAGCCAGCTTCAGTCGGGAGGCGATCCCCAGTAGCGCGGTCACCCGCTCAGCCTGCCACAATTGCGGCGGGTCGCGCCCGGGGCTGCCGCGTGCCTTGCCTACACTCGGCTTCAGGCCCGGCATGCCTTCCCTCTTCCCCGACCATGCCGCGGAGAGATGTGTTGACGACTGAACGCAGTGGTGGCCTGATCGGCCACGTGATTGACGACCGGTATCAGGTCGTCAAGAAGCTTGCCCGCGGGGGCATGGCCACGGTGTACGTCGCGCACGACATCCGGCTGTCGCGGACCGTCGCCATCAAGGTGATGAACGAGGGGCTGGGCGACACCACCGACTTCACCTCACGCTTCGACGCCGAAGCGCGCGCCGCCGCGCACCTGTCTCACCCGAACGTCGTGGCGGTCTTCGACCAGGGCACCGATGCCGGGCGTCCCTACATCGTGATGGAGTACGTGCAGGGGTTCACGCTGCGTCAGCTGATCACCCGCGAGGCCCCGATGGACCCCCGGCGGGCCATCGAGCTGATCGAGCCGGTGGCCGCGGCGCTGGCCGCCGCGCACACCGCCGGGTTGATCCACCGCGACATCAAGCCCGAGAACGTGCTGATCTCCGACCGGGGACAGGTCAAGGTGGCCGACTTCGGGCTGGCGCGCGCCGTCACCGCGCACACGTCGGCCTCCACCCAGGGGCTCGTCATCGGCACGGTCAGCTACATCGCCCCGGAGCTGGTGACCAAGGGGCACGCCGACGCGCGCTCCGACGTCTACTCGCTCGGGATCGTGCTCTACGAACTGCTGACCGGGCGCAAGCCGCACACCGGCGACAGCCCGATCCAGGTGGCCTACAGCCACGTGCACAACCAGATCACGGCGCCCTCCCTGGAGGTCTCCACGACGTGGCGGGACGGCCGCGGCGGCATCCCCCCCTACCTGGACGCACTGGTGACGACAGCGGCCAACCGCGAACGGGACAACCGCCCCGTGGACGCGGGCGTGCTGCTGAGCCATCTCCGCGCCGTCCGCGACGCCATGGCCCGCGGCGTCCTGGACGACCCCGAACTCTCCGCGCTGGTGCGCCAGACCCACGGCGCTGCCCCGTCCGCCGGGAACTCCGGCATGCCGCGGATGGGCGCGGAGCGGCAGTTCACGCCCGTGACCCCCGTCTCCCCCGCCTTCGACGTCTCCGCGGATGGGGCGCCGTTCTACCGCAACGGGCCCTCCCCCTATTCGGCGGACTCCCCCCACACCTCGACGCTGCCCGCGGTGAAAGACCAGCCACGTCGGCCGCGTCCGCGGTGGGCCCGGATCACCGCCCTGGTGGCCGTACTGGCACTGGTCGCCGGCCTCACCTGGGGCGGCTGGTATCTCCTGGAGGGCCGCTACACGAGCGCGCCCACCCTGATCCGCCTGACCCAGACCGACGCCCAAGCCGCCGCGCAGGCGGCCGAGGTATCGGTGGTGTTCGAGCGGGAGTATTCCGAGGACATCCCGGCGGGCGAGGTGATCCGCACCGATCCGGCCGCGGGCGCCCGCATGCTGCGCGACGGCGTCCTGAACGCATGGGTGTCGCGCGGACCTGAGCGGTTCGCCGTTCCGAACGTGGTGGGCACGACCCTGGACGAGGCGACAGCGCAGATCGAGGGGACCTCCCTGGCGGTGGGCAACGTGTCGCGGGAGCACAGCGACACCGTGGCCGCCAACGTCGTCATGTCCCAGGACACGAAACCCGACACGCAGGTCAAGCGCGCTGCCGCGATCGCCTTGGTGGTCTCCGACGGCCCGGCGCCGGTGGACATGGTCGACTTCACCGGGAAGAAGCTCAGCGACGCCCAGTCCTGGGCGCAGACCAACAAGATCACCCTGACCACCAGTGAGGCCAACCACGACACGGTCGCGAAGGGGTCGGTGATCTCCCAGAACCCCTCCTCCGGCGACCTGCACCGCGGCGACACGGTGACCCTCGTGATCTCCAAGGGTCCGGTCATGGTGGCCGTTCCCAGTGGGCTGCGTGGCATGAAGCGCGACGACGCCGAGGCGGAGATTCGCAAGGCGGGACTGGTGCCGAGTTTCCAGCCGTTGGTCAACGGCATGGAGCCCATCGACCGCGACGCCGGCTACCGGGTGTTCACCGTCGAGCCGGGCGAGGGCACGGTGGTCGCCCAAGGCACGACGGTGACGATCAAGGGCTACTGAGACCCGGCGGCCCGCGCCAAGCGACGTGCGGGGCGCAGGCCAGGCCGCTCTCAGGCGCCGACGGCGCCGCGCTTCCAGTACCCCATGAAGGAGATCTGGCCGCGCGGGATGCCTGCGGTGCGGGCCTCGGCTCGCAGTTCACGGACCCAGCCCGCTTCCCCGGCGATCCAGCCGTACCAGCCCGCTGCGCCGCGCGCCTCGTCCCACAGCAGATCGCCATCGTCGGTCACGTCGGTCTCCTCGCGGCCTCCGAACAACCCGACCGCACGCTCGCCGCGCTCCCGGATCCGCCACTCCACCACGACACCGTCGGGGGCCGCAATCGTGCGGGTGTCCTCGGGGTGCGGCACCTCGAGGACGATCCGGCCTCGGACGCCAGGGCCGAGGGTGCCTGCGATGTTGGCGATGGCGGGCAGCGCGGTCTCGTCGCCGGCGAGCAGCACCTCGGTGGCGTCGCCGGGATGCCAGGCGACGCCGACATCCTCATAGCCGTCGCGGCCGACCTCCGCGGCGACCAGCGCTGCAGGCGTCCCCAGCGGGGCGGTGGCCGCGAAATCCATGCCGGGGGCGGCACCGTCGGTGGGGTGAATCGCCACGTCGATGTCGACCTCGCCGGAGCCATCGCTGCCGGGCCGGACGGCGACGAGGGTGTAGGTGCGCATGGCAGGACGCCGTTCGTCGGCGATGTCCTGCCAGGCCGGGTACCAGTCCTCGACGCTGGCGCCGACCTCGGCCAGCCCTTCGGGCGAACCGACGAGCAGTTTGACGCGCTGGTCAAGCAGGATGTCGCTGCAGGTGGCCAGGTCGTCGCCGCGCAGCGTAATCCGCACGAAGCTCGGCGAGACCTCACGACGGGCAGACAGCCGCAGGGCGTAGAGGCGGTACGGGTTCATCGGTCTCCTCGTTGGGCGTACATGAGCCACCAGAACAGGGGTGCGCCCACGAGGGCGCACACGAGTCCTACCGGCAACTGGGCAGGTGCCAGGACACTGCGTCCCAGCGTGTCGGCGGCCAGCACCAGCAGGCCTCCGAGAACGACGGCCAGGGCCGCCATCCGGCGATGCTCGGGGCCGACCAGCAGCCGAGCCAGGTGCGGGGCGACGAGCCCGACGAACCCGATGACCCCCACGGCGGCGGTCGCCGCGCCGGCGAGCAGCACTGCCCCCAGGAGGGCGAGCCCGCGGACGCGTCCATGCTGGACGCCCAGCAGGCGCGGGGTGTCGGAGTCGAGCTGGACCAGGT
Source organism: Propioniciclava sp. (assembly GCF_036744435.1). NCBI lineage: Bacteria > Bacillati > Actinomycetota > Actinomycetes > Propionibacteriales > Propionibacteriaceae > Propioniciclava > Propioniciclava sp. The sequence goes on from NZ_DAIOIA010000091.1 coordinate 6,655, forward strand.
CGAGTTCGCGGCGTCCGGCGTAGACCCCGATCCCGATCAGGGCGAGGAGCACGGCGACGGGCGGCAGGCTCTCGGCCGCGGTGCCGTAGGTGGAGCCGCCGAGCCAGGTGATGGCGCGAGACTGGTTCCACGGGTCGGTGCTGACCACCAGCAGGGTGGACAGGGCGGACGCCCCGGCAGCGAGGCCGAGTCCCACCAGCACGAGCCGGGTCGGGTCGAAGCCGCCGCGGGCGGAGAGCGTGAACAGCAGCGCGCCCGCGAGGAGGGCGCCGAGCAGGGCACCGACGGTGACCGCGCTGGTGGGCAGGTTGATCCCCGCGCGCGAACTGCCGATGATGACCACGAGCGCGCCCACGCCGGCCCCGGCGGAGATGCCGAGCAGGCCCGGATCGGCCAACGCGTTGCGGGTGACGGCCTGCGTGAGGGTCCCGGCGAGGGCGAGCGCCCCGCCCGCAAGCACCGCCGCCAGCACCCGCGGCCAGCGGGCGTCCAGCACGAACGTGATCCGCCCGGAGGCGTTCTGGGCCAGCCAGTTGCCGACGTCGCCGAGCAGCAGCCAGCCGTCGCCGGCGAGCAGGGCGAGCACGCTGGCCGCGCACAGCACGAGCACCGCCGCGAACGTGAGAGGGGCCGACCAGCGGGCGAGGCGTCCCCCGGCGATGAGAACGGCGGTGGCGTCGCTGCGTCCGGTCCGCATGCCCTGGGAGAGCGCGACGAGGAAGGCGGATCCCAGCAGCGTGGTGAGGACTCCGGTGGGGATCTGGGCGGCGTCGGCGGCCCCGATGGCTGCACGGAGGGAGACGTCGGAGAGCAGCACCAACAGCGCTCCGGTGAGCGCGGAGGCCAACACGAGGGGACGGTGACGGTGCAGGCCGGGCACACGCGCCGACAGCAGTCTCATCAGGGCGGGGGCGCACAGCCCGACGAAGCCGAGCGGCCCGGCCAGGGCGACCGACACGGCCGCCAGGAAGACGGCGACCAGGATCGCCGCCAGGCGGCTGCGGAGCACGTGGACGCCGAGGGCCCGGGCCTGGTCGTCGCCGAGTTGGAGCAGGTCGAGCCGACCGCCGAGGGCGACCATGGCCGCCAGGGCGAGGGCGATGAGCACGGCCGCCTGCCCGACCGCATCGGGCTGCGACTGGCTCAGGGATCCCGATCCCCAGGCGAACAGCCCTTGGGTCTGCTGGCTGAACACGATGAGCAGCGCGGAGGTGATCGAGGAGAGTGCCAGGGTGAGGACCGAACCACCCAGGATGAGCCGGACGGTAGATCCGCCGCCTCCGGTGAGCACGAAGGCCAGCCCGGCGGCCGCGAGACCGCCCAGGAGCGCGACGACCGCCCCGCCGAGCACGCCGGTACTGACGCCGAAAGCGGCCACGAGGGTGAGCGCCAGATAGGCGCCCGCGTTGACGGCGAGGGTGTCCGGGGAGGCCAGCGGGTTGCGGGCCACGGCTTGCAGTGCGGCGCCGGACGCTCCCAGCGCGGCCCCCACGATGAGGGCCGCGCCGAGACGGGGGATGCGGGAGGCGACGACGACAGCGCCGGTCTCCCGCGATGCGTCGCCGACCAGCCATGCGAGCAGGTCGGCGGCGCGGACGTCGGCGCTGCCCTGGGTCAGATGAACCAGGGACAGGCCGACGACCAACGCCATGCCCACGACGAACACCGTGGGCAGGCGCCCGCCCCACCGCTGAAGCGCCGGCCCTGACGCGGTGGGTGCGGTAGCTGCTGGACTCACGCGAGCTTCGCGACCAGATCGTCGATCCACTGGATCATCGACGAGGGGCCGCCGTAGATCCAGATCCGGTCGGCGGCGGGCTTGACGCGTCCCGCCTGGACGAAGGGGAGCCCTTCCCACAAGGCGTTGCCCTGCAGGGCGCCGATCGGGTCGTCGGACGCGTTCGCCCAGTACAGGACGGTGGTGTCGGCGGGGAACGTGGTCAGCCCCTCCAGGTCGAGGGAACCAAGCCCCCAGGAGGCGTCCCCGGCGTCGGTCCAGGCGTTGGTGAGCCCGACGGCCTTGGCGACGGCGCCGGGCAGGGACCCATCGCTGTGCATCCGCAGGCTCGCGGTGGCCCCGGTCACGCTGATGTAGGTGAAGATGTAGGGCGACGTGACCCCGGCGAGCTTCTGGGTGCCCTCGGCGACCTTGGCATCGAACGCCGCGAGGATCGGCGTGGCCGCGGACTCCTTGCCGAGCAGCCGGGCCGTGGTGGTGAAGTTCTCACGCATCAGATCGATCTGGCGGGACGCGTCGGCCGCCTGGAGGAGGAAGACGGGCGCGATCTTCTCGACCTGGGCGATCGCCGCCTCGGGGATCGAGCCGGTGACGCCGAGGATCAGGTCCGGCTCGGCCTTGGCGATCGACTCCAGGCTGGGCTCGGTGCGCAGTCCGACGTCGGGGGTTCCGGCGGGCAGCGTGACGGCGCTGTTCCAGGCGGTGAAGTTCGTCGGGTCGGCGACCGCGACCGGAGTGACGCCCAGGGCGAGCACGTCTTCGGTGGGCCCCCATTCCAGAGTGACGACCTTGGTGGCCGGCTGCGCGAGGGTGACGGTGACGCCGCGGGAGTCGGTGAGCCTGATGCTGCCCCCCGAGGTCGCGGATCCGGTCGGGGCGGCGGTGCGGGCGGCCTCGGTGGTGCCGCAGGCGGCGAGCACCGGTGCGGCCAGGGCGAGCCCCATAAGGGCGCGGCGGGACACGGACATGTGGTGGTTCCTCACGTGATGGGGGCCGGCCTGCGGGGTTGCAGGCCGGGCGTCGAACAGCTAGCGCGGCTCGGCTCGGCTCAGGCGATCAGGGCCTGGGGGGTGTGACGGTGACGGTCCAGACATCGGGGCAGCGGCCTGACCTGCAGGACGCCCTGGTTCTCGCGGACCTCGATCGGGACGCCGTAGGCGTGGCTGAGCCGCGCCTCGGTGAGCACCTCTCTCGGCGTGCCCGAGGCGACGATCTGGCCGTCAACGAGCAGGGCGACGTCGTCGGCGACGACGGCCGCGTGGTTGAGGTCGTGCAGCACCACCCCCACGGCGACGCCGTGGTCGTCCGCCAGTCCCCGGATGAGGTCGAGCAGGTCGGCCTGGTGACGCAGGTCGAGATGGTTGGTGGGCTCGTCCAGCAGGAGCACCGTGGTGCGTTGCGCCAGGCAGCTGGCCAGCCAGACGCGTTGGAGCTGCCCCCCGGAGAGCTCGTCGACGGGACGCTGCGCCAGGTCGGCGATGTGGGCCAGGTCGAGGGCGCGGGCGATGGCGGTGGGACCGTCGGCGTCCGTGCCGAGCCAGCGCGTCTTGTGGGGGTGACGCCCCAGAGCGACTACCTCGGCGACGGTCATGCCTACCGGGGTGGGGCGCTGCTGGGTCAGCATCGCCAGCTGGGTGGCGAACTCCTTGGCCGTCAGGGCGGCGGCGTCGATCGGGGCCGCGTCGCGGTTCGTGAGTTCCAGGCGGCCCGCCGACAGGTCGTGCAGCCGGGCCATGCCGCGCAGCAGCGTCGACTTACCGGACCCGTTCGGGCCGACGAGGGCCAGGACGCGCCCGGCCGTGACGCTGAGGGAGGCCCCCTTCACGACGCACAGCGATCCGTAGCCGAGTTCGACGTCGGCGGCGCGGAGGCTGGAACCGGATGGGTGCGTCACGGCGTCAAGGTTAGGCAAGCCTTAGCGTATTTTGCAACCTCGCTGCTTGCGTAAATGGTCACCCCGCGGCGGTCGACGCCGGGGTGCACCCCTCAGGCGCGTGCGTGAGCCACCAGGCGCGCCACAAACGCTTCGCACTGCGCGAGCTGATCCGGGTCGATGAACTCGTCCGGCTTGTGCGCTTGGGCGATGTCGCCGGGGCCGCACACCACCGCCGACATCCCGCCCCCGGCGAAGATGCCCGCCTCGGTGCCGTAGGTGACCTTGTCGGGCTGGACCTCCAGGCCCAGCTCGGTGCCCAGCAGCACGGCCGGAGCGTCGGCGGGCGTGTCGAGGCCGACGGTCTCGGCGACGATGGTGACGTCGACCTTCGCCTGGGGATGCTCGGCCTGCATCTGCGCTTCGAGCTCGTGGCAGTAGGCGACGACGGCGTCCAGGACGGCCCGGTCGTCGGTTTCGGCGATGGAGCGGAACTCCAGCGTCACGCTGGCGGTCTCCGGGACGATGTTGACGCCGTTGCCGCCCGAGAACAAGTTGACCGACCCGGTGGTGTAGGCCAGCGGGTAGGCCTCATCGTAGGGTCCCTCGGTGCGCCACGCGTCGGCTTGGTCGCGCCAGTAGCGCACCAGCAAGGCGGCGTACTCGATGGCGTTCACGCCGGAGGCGGTCAGGGAACTGTGGGCCGGGACCCCGGTGAAGGACACCTGCACCAGGTTGATCGACTTGTGGGCCCGGATCATGCGCATCGACGTGGGTTCGCCCACGAACACCACCTCGGGCAGGACCCCCAGGCCCTGCAGCGAGTCGACCAGCGGCTGGGCGCCCACGCAGCCGATCTCCTCGTCGTAGGTCAGGGCCACGTGGACGGGGGTGCGCAGCGGCTGGGCGACCAGCGCGGTGAGCGCGTTGACCGCGACGGCGTCGAAGCCCTTCATGTCGGTGACGCCGCGCCCATACAGCAGGCCGTCTCGCTCGGTGAGCGTGTAGGGGTCCGACGTCCACGCCTGCCCGTCGGTGGGGACGACGTCGCTGTGCCCGCTGAGCGCGATGCCGCCAGTGACGGTGCCGTCTGCGGCCGGAACGGTGATGAGCAGGTTCGCCTTCAGACCGTCGGGGGTCGGGAACAGGTGCGGCTCCAGTCCGAGGCTCCGGGCGTGGTCGGCCACGAGGTCGATCAAGGGCAGGTTGCTGCCCCGGCTCGTGGTGTCGATCGCGATCAGCTTCTCCAGCCAGGTCAAGACCTCAGGCGACGGTGTGCTCATGCCTCTTTCCTACCACCGCGACGGAACCGCATTCACGCCTGACCACGCCACAAGCACCGCGTAGGGTGGTCGGCATGCAGCTCACGCACCTGGGTCACGCGGCCGTGCTCGTCGAGGCGGCGGGCGCCCGCATCCTCATCGATCCGGGCAACTTCAGCACCGCGTGGCACGGACTCACCGGCCTGGACGCCGTCCTGGTGACGCATCACCACCCCGACCACATCGACCCCGAGCGCATCGCGGCGCTGCTGGCGGCCAACGCGGACGCCGTCGTCGCGGTGGAGGCCAGCGTCATCGACGCAGTCGATCTGGGCGGACGGGCCCGGGCGCTGGTCCCCGGCGACGAGTTCGACGTGGCTGGCGTCCACGTCGCGGCCGTGGGCGGGCAACACGCGATCATCCACCGCGACATCCCCCGCATCGCCAACACCGGCCTCGTGCTCAGCGCCGACGGCGAGCCCACCTTCTTCCATCCCGGCGACGCCCTCGACACGATCGTCGCGGGCGTCGACGTGGTTGCCGTGCCGATCATGGGCCCCTGGGCCGCGTTGAAGGAGCACATCGACTTCCTGCGCGAGCTGGGCGCCCCCGAGGGCTTCCCGATCCACGAGGGGCTGCTCTCGGAGCGCGGCTGGGCGCTCGCGTACTCCCGCTACAACGCCATGACGCCGACGCAGGTCCATGACCTACGGGACGGCCGCCCCTGGACACCGGCGCACTAGCTGTACTCGGCCGGGACGTTGGTAACACTGGCTGGTTGACGAGGAGGGAGA
>NZ_DAIOIA010000092.1:0-9391 GCF_036744435.1 Propioniciclava sp.
TGGCCGCCGGTATCGCGCTCATCATCGGCGGTGTCCTCCTGGTCGAGCTCGGTGCCGCCCACTAGTGCTCAGCTGGATCTACCTCGCCGCCCTCCTTGTCAGCGTGCTCGGGCAGGTCCTCCTCGACCAGCGGTGGCACCTCTTCTTCTGGCGTGACTGGCGCCGCGCCGCAGGCACTCTCGGGCTGGGGCTGGCGTTTTTCATCGCATGGGACCTCGTCGGAATCCACCTCGGGGTCTTCTTCAAGGGCCACTCGCCGTTCGTTCTCGGAGTGAACCTCGCCCCCGAATTCCCCGTGGAGGAACTGGTCTTCCTTACTCTGCTGATCTACGTCACGATGAATTTGCACGGGTGGTTCACCAGGAGCGAACGCCGGAGCCCAGCACCATGACCTACACGGTGATGAATGCCGGCTTCCTCTTCGCCACCGCTGTTGTCGTGTTCTTCGCACACCGGCGACTCGTCCGGCGCGGCATCACCGCCCGCTGGGTGGGACTCGTCCGGACAACAGTGATCGTCCTCCTGCAGACGGTGGTCTTCGACAACCTCATCATCGCCGCCGGCATCGTCGACTACGCACCGAGCCACCTCCTGGGACTAACCGTCGGCCTAGTACCCATCGAAGACTTCGCCTACACGCTCGCCGCCACGACGGGCCTGCCCGCAGTGTGGATCCTTCTCGGGCCACGCCACACTCAGCCACAGCGGGAACTCGCAGCAGTCCCCACCTCCCCCGATACGAAACGGTAACGGCATGCCCACCGCACCCTCACGCCCCCGAGCACGTCCGCACCGACCCAGTACCCGCGTCCACACCCGATGGCATTCACCCCGTCGAGCTGACCACTCACCAAGCGGGGTCCTGCCGAGTAAACCGTTGAAATATGCGATCGTCGCAACCATCGGCGTGGGAATCGGCCTGTCAATCCTCGGAGCGGTATCCACACTGGCGACGGTGTTGATCTACATCGGTATCGCCGTGTTCTTGTCGCTGGCATTCGACCCGGTCATTCAGCTGGTAACCCGACGCCACTTTCCGCGGTGGGCAGCAACCATCGCGCTCGGGCTCGTATTCCTGGCCGCCATCGTCGGACTGGTCTTCACACTCATCCCCTCAGCAACCGAACAGGTCACAATTCTCGGGGATCAATTGTTCGACTTCGGCCGCGACTTGCCACAACAGGAATGGTTCATCTGGGTCAGCACGAACATCGGCGCATCCGTCGACCTCCACGCAGTACTCGCCCAAGTGACCAATTTTCTCAGCGACCCAAACCAGCTGCTGGCCGTGGGCGGAGGACTGCTGAAAGTCGGCACGGGCATCATCGACGGTGTCACCGGAGTGATCATCGTGAGCATCCTCACCATCTACTTCACCCTCACCCTCCCCGCGATGAAAGCAAAGGCCTATCGGCTCGTCGCCCGCTCGCAGCGCGCTCGCTTCATCGAACTCAGCGAAGAAATCCTCCAGTCGGTCGGCCGCTACGTCGGCGGCCAAGTCACGCTCGCGCTGATCAATGCGCTGTTCACCTTTGTCCTGATGAGCATCCTGGGCACACCAGCACCCACCATCCTGGCCGTCATCGCATTCGTCGGTGCGCTGATCCCCGTCGTTGGAACCGTCTTCGGATCCGCGATCGCCGTGCTCGTAACCCTCACCGTCAGCCCCGGCGCCGCACTAATCGCGACCATCGTGCTGCTGATCTACATGCAGCTCGAGGCCTACGTACTATCGCCACGCGTCATGGCCAAAGCAGTCGCAGTCCCCGGCGCACTCGTCATCATCGCCGCCTTCGCCGGGGCAAGCCTCGGCGGAGTCCTCGGCGCGTTGGTCGCTGTCCCAGTCGCCGCAGCCGGCCTGATCATCCTCGATCGAATCATCCTCCCCAAACAAGAAACGGCTTAGCACCGCCACCTACCCAGCCGAACTTTCAGCTCCGCCCGAAAAGGTGTCAGAACCCCTGTTCATTTCGAAACTCTTTCCCGAGTCTTGATTTCGAGCAGTTTTCTGAACAACAGTTGAGACACGTTTTCTGAGCTGCAGGTAAGCGCGGGTCCTGCTGCAGTTCACTAACGATCGTTAGCGGGCGGCGTCGACGGGCTCGCTCACGACGTGCGCGCGTTCGGCGTCGTAGATGAGCCACGTGGTGTCGTTCCACTGGTTGCGGTACGTGATGCCCCTCGGGGACTCGATGAGGGAGTGTGCGATCGCGCCGGGGTAGTACTCCGCGATCCATGCGGCGGCCAGCTCGTCGGCCGCTGAGCGGTCGGCGTCGCTGCCGGTGTCGAGCGCGCGCGCGTGCGCCGCCCAGACGGTCCGCCCGGCCTCGCTGGCGCGCTCCCGCTTCCGGTGCTCCTCGATGAGCGCGGGCAGGCATCCGCACTCCTCCTCGGCGTCGTGGTGGTAGCCGATGCAGCGATCGTCGGTGCAGCCGCACTCGTCGCCGCGCCACTCAGCGGCGGAGGCGTAGCCGTGCAGCTTCGCCCATGCGGTCGGCCCTAGTCCCTCGGCTCGGAGGGTCGCGCGCGCCTCGGCGTTCAGGCGGGTCATGGGGTGTCCTCTCGGATGGTGACGGGTGTTCCCGGCTCGATGCCGTCGAGGGCTCCGGCGGGTACTTCTAGAAGCGTGTCGGCTGCGCCTGGTGACGTCCACTGCGGGCACTCGTCCTGCGGCTCGGTCGTGCACGGTTGCAGCGTGTCGACGGCGAGCACCTGGCCGTCGACGATCCATGCGACGTCGAGCGGGATCAGCATTCCGGCCATCCACACCTGGCGCTCGGCCGCGCCGTCGAACTGAAACAGCATGCCGGTACCCTCGGACAGCTCGGCGCGGCCACTGAGGCCGTCGCGCTGCTGCTCGGCGGTGGCCGCGATCTGCACCTGGAACTCGAGGCCGGTTCCGACCTCGACGCTCGCGGTCGACGGCGCAGCGGTCGACGAGCACCCGGCGAGGAGTGCCGTCAGGGCCACCGCGGCGATCGCGCGCGTACGCATGGGGTCAGCTCCCGCCCTGGTCGTGTGCTGCGGCGCCCTGGGGCAGATCTCCGGGCTTCACGGACGGGAACGGCTTACCGCCGTTGTAGAGGGCTTCCAGGCGCTCGACCTCGGCCATTGAGACCTTCTGCATGAACTGGCTGAGGGTGCGATTTCCCTCGCTGACCATCGTGTGCAGGATCGCGCCGCGAATGCGGTCGGTGTCCTCGGGGTCTTGGTAGAAGCTGACCTTGTTCGGGTACTTCTTGCCGGGCTGCTTAGTCGTCTTTCCCTGGCCGGGCTTGCCGATGGCCAGATCGGCCGGCGGCGTCGCCGGCTGCTCTGCCGGCACGGCGACCTCGACGGGCTGAGCTGCGGGGGCCGGCTGCGTTTCTGCAGGAGCCGGCGGCGCGACGGGGTTCGCGCCGGTCAGACTGGACATGCGGCGTTCGGGGCGGCTCATGAGGGTTCTCCTTCGATACTGGCGAGGTGGGCGGCGTAGATGGCTCCGAGTGCGGTCGCCTCGGCTGTCGGCCATTCGTCGAGGCCGCGTGATGACTCGGTGGCGTCCGAAATGACGACGCGCTTCGGGATGGTGGGAGTGAGCAACGGCAGCTCGCGTTCTGCGGCCACGGATTCGAGGTCGGCAAGCCACTGCTGGGCGCTCACGGTTCGTTCCTCGTGGCGGTTGACGATGATCCCGGCAACGCGCAGCGCGGCGTTGTAGTAGCTCTTGACTCCCTCGATTGTGGCGAGGAGCTGCGAGAGCCCATCAAGGCTCCACTTCTTCGCCTCGGTGACCACGACGACGCCCTGAGCGGCTGTCAGACCGTTGATCGTGAGGGCATCGAGCGATGGGGGGCAGTCGATCAAGATCAGGTCGTAGTCGTCCGCCACGAGCGCCAACGCGTCTTTGAGGCGGACCTCGCGCCCGACCTGGGTAATCGTGAGCTCGTCGCGCACGGTGACCAACGTTGCGTAGCTCGGCGTGGGTGCAACGCTGAGTCCAGGCCATACTCCCGGCACAGTGACGTCGCGGATCGTTTCGGGGGCGCGGGAGCTGAGCACGTCCGCGATACCGGCCTGAGCGCTGTCGACGGGTTCGGCGGTGGCATTGCTGGTGAAGTTGCCTTGCGGGTCGAGGTCGATGGCGAGCACGCGGCGTCCGGCGAGCACCGCGGCGCGGGCGAGCTGGAACGCGGTCGTGCTCTTGCCGACGCCGCCTTTCTGGTTGCAGAGGGCGAAAATCTGAGCGGTCATGGGTGTTACCTCCAATAGGTCTAAGAGTACTGTTACCGGCGTGAAAGGGGCGACCGAATGGCCGCCCCTCACCCGGTCAGAACGGGGTGTCGCCGTCCTCGGCGCGGGCGTTGCGCTCGACCGTGACGCTCTGGCCGCGGAGGCTGACGGCGACCTCATCGGCGCGGACCTCGTGCTGTAGGCGGGTGCCCTGCTCGCCCTTGTACTCGGTAACGCGGTAGCGGCCCGCGAACGTGACGCGGATGTTGCCGCTGCGCTCGGCCGCCTCGACGAGTGCGGTTGCCTGCGATCCGCTCACGGCGACGTCGTAGGCCACGGTGGGGCCATCGGTGTACGTGTCGTCATCCTGGCGGATGCGATCGCTGACGAGCACGCGGGCGTAGGTGTACGCGCCGCGCTCCCCCTGTCGCAGCTCGGGCGTCGCGGCAAGGTTTCCAGTGCGGGTGATGTAGCTCATGACGTGCTTCCTTTCGATGTGGATACTGCGGGGTTGGTTCGTTGGGCTATTCGGCTGCTTCTTCGAGCGAGCCCAGCGCTTCGTCGACGGCGTCGCGAGCGGAATCGAGCGAGTCGGCCGCCTGCTCCGATGCCTGGCCGCGCTCGCTCTCCTGCAAGCTCTCCGGCATGTTGTCGAACGCTTCGCGCTCCTCGTCGACCAGCTCGTCGATTGCCTCGCGGATCGTGTCGAGCTGCCCGCGAATCTCCTCGATCCTGCGGCGGCGGTCCTTGTTCATGGCGTGGCTCCTGTCGATCTAACTCTAATAGTACTGTAGGGGGTAACGGTGGCACAAGGGGTTTAGTCGCGCTCGACCTCCAAGGTGTGGCCGTCGACCTGGGACGGGTAGAACACCCATTCCACGTTGCTGTTGGGGTTGGGGTTGGCGACACGGACGCCCTGCACGGGCGATCCTTCCTCGATCGGTCCCAGCGGGTCGGTGACCCAGAGCGGGGTGCGGTAGGCGCGGCCGTCGAGGCTCAGCAGCGTGTCCCCCGCCTGCAAGTCGGCCAGTCGCTTCACGATGATGATTGCCATGTTTGGTTCCTCTCAACTCTTGCAGTACTAACGGTACTGTTGGGGGTGTCTAACGGGTGGTGTGGGTGCGCAGCGTCTCGGCGGCCGCCTGGGCGAGCACCCAACGGCGATCGGCCTCGGCGCGATCCTCGGCGGTGTAGTCGCCGTAGCTGGCCTGGTGCTCGAAGTCGGCGCGTCCGCGCGCGGCCATGCTCAGCAGCTCCTCGATGCCGCTCATGCTGTCCTCGTCGAGCGCGAGCACGCGGCCGTGGTCGCTGGCGACCGTCAGTGCGTCGCTGGGGTTCACGACGTGCAGCACGTAGGCGCTGCCCTCGCGGGCGATGTACGCCGTGGCGACGGTGCGTGACTCGTCGTCGTCGAAGTCGACTCGGCCGAACGTGTCAGCTTCTCCCGTGGGCCAGAGCTGCGGCTCCAGCCGGTCGCCGGTGTCGTACGGGGTGAGGTCGCGGTGCGTCATGAGTGGTTCCTCTCAACTCTTGTAGTACTAACAGTACTGTTAGGGGTGGCTATTGTCAAGCCTGGATGCGTGCGGCGATCCGGTCGATGTGGTCCGGGCGCAGGTCGCACCAGTGGTCCTCATCGTCGACGACGACAACGGGCGCGACGGTGTATCCCAGCTCCTCGGTGACGTACGCGCGAGCCTCGGGGTTCTCGGTGATATCGACCTCGCGATAGGGGACGCCCTTGTTGTCGAGCATCATCTTGGTCATGCGGCACTTCCCGCACGCCGGGCCGGTCGTGTAGACGGTTAGCGCTTCCATTTCCAAATCCTCCCACCCCCACGTTTTTTTGCCGTGAAGGCGAATTCATTCGCCGCTAGGGAGGGCGGCCGTAGCGCTAGTGACCGTGGAATACCGGACTGAGCGCAGCGAGGGAGGATATGCCGCGAAAGCACTAGCGTGCAGGCTGGCCGACCGTACGCTGCCGAAGGCTTCACGGCAAAAGAACGGGCCGTCAGGCCCTCGCAGCCGGCCGCGGAGCGGCCGTCGATCAGCTCGGGCGCGCTCCGTCGCGCGTGAGCCTGGGGGAGTGTGAGGGGGTCCGCCCCCTCGCCGCCGCCCGGCAGGGGGGCGACGGGCGACGGCGGGGAGCTGACGGGGTGCACGCTACCCCTGGTCGAGGGCTCGGCGCAGCCCGTCGAGGGCGGCGGCCGTCTCGATGCTCTGCCCGGTGAAGCTGAGGGCGGCCCACGCCTCGGGGCCGTGCTCACGCTCGGCCCATTGGCGCGCGAGGCCGACGTCGGTTCGGTCGTGCAGCTCGGTGCCGTCTGCGAGCGTGAGGCTCAGGTCTCCGGTGTGGGCGGTCATGGCCGATCCTAACTCTAGTGGTACTAACGGTACTGTTGGGGGTTATGGGGTTGTGGCCGGTCTATCCGAACGCCTCGGCCCAGCAGCTCGGGTGCGTGCCGGATATCAGCAGCTCGCGGGCGGCGGGCTCGGCGTCGGGGAGCACGAGCTGAATCGGGGAGCGGGCCTCGATCTGTGCGGCCTGCTCGGGCGTGACGTCGACGGCGCTCACCTGATGGCAGAACATGCATGGGCGGGTGGTGATGGTCACGGTTTCGGCGGTCTGGTTCGGCATGGCTCCTCCTCGATTGGTTACCTCTAATAGTACTGTTACCGCTACACAAATGCAACGGTAACAGTACTATTGAGGCGGGTTATGCGGCTTCGGTTTCGGCGGCCGCGTCCTCGGTCTCGGTGAGGGCGTCGGCCAGGGTGTGCGCGGTGCGCAGCACGTTTGCGGCGGTGGCCTTGATCGTCTCGGCGTCGCACTTGCTCCACCCTGCGACGTAGCCGACGCTGTAGTCGCTGGTGTCGAGTCCGAGAATCCCGGCGACGATGTAGGCGACGCTCTCGGCCTCGGTCTCCTTGATGCCGCGGTGCTCGACGTACTCGGCGGGGTCTTCGTCGGTGTGCAGCAGCACGTGTGCGGCTTCGTGAAGTGCGGTCTTGGCTGCCTGGGCGGGGGAGAGGTCGGCATCCACGGCGACGCGCTTCGTGCCGTCCGTGGTGGTGTAGCCGTTCGCGCCTCCGGCGATCTGCTCGCGCTCGACGGTCCAGCCCTTGCCGGTGAGGTAGTCGGCTACGGCGTCGAAGATGCCCGCCGCGTCGTCACCGCTGAGCGGTCGGGCGATGTCGGCCGGGTCGCCTGCTTCCTCGTCGATGAGGTCGGTCTGTCCCATGTCGAACACGGACACGGGGAAGAACCGGACTCGGCGCTGTTCCTCGTCCTCGCCGGTCTTTTCGTTCTCGACCGTCTCGCGCACCTCGCGGCCGCCGAAAATACGGATGCCGGTTTCACCCTTGCGCACCTGGCGGTTGAGCTTCTGCCAGGTCCGGTATCCGGCAACGTGCGACGCCTCGGGGCACTGGGAGAAGATCAGCAGCAGGTTACCCAGGCTGTAGCGGTGGAACGACTGCGCGAACGTGAGGAACCGCGCCCACGTCTCGGACTCGCGCAGCGCCTCGACCTGCTCTGCGATCGTGGCTTGCAGCGCCTCGGCCTCGGCGCGACGCTCCTCGGGGCTCTTGGTGTTCTTGACCTTGCGAACCATCTCACTACCTCCACCGGTATCAGTACTGTTAGGGCTTGTTTCCTGCCCTCCCCCACGTTTTTTTGCCGTGGAGGCGACTTGTCGCCGCTAGAGAGGGCGGCCGGAGTGCAACCCCTTGGGGCGGCGGCGGAGAGAATTTCGGCGCGAAATAAGGGAGCGCAGCGACCGCGTGCCGAAAATCTCGGGGGAGGCGTCGGCGCAGCCGATTGCACGCAGGTTGACCGAACGTATGCTGCCGAAGGCTCCACGGTAAAAGAACGAGCGCCGCAGGCGCGGAAGGAGTCGACCGCGCAGCGGGCGTCGAGCACGGCCCGCAGGGCCGCGGGGGAGCGCGAGGGCGCAGCTCTCGTTGGTCGGCCGGAGGTCGGCCACCTGGTGCAGCTCGTGCAGCTTGTGCAGCTCGTCCGTCCCCACTGTGTGCAGGCCAGCCCGGCGATAGCTGGGCTGTGCACATTGGGGGCGGGGAGTCCTCGTGTGCCGGCTCGCTGCTAGGCGACGCGCCTGTGGGTCGTGTGGGGTTCTTCCTTGACGGCCGGGCCGCCGCAGTATCGGCACCGGACACCCACGGTCATGCCGTGGGTGCAATAGCCGGGATCGACCCACGGCGTCTCCACGTTCGCGCCGGCTTCGAAGGGCTCGATTCGTGGCGGCCTCGGCCGGTGGGCGACGCCGCCGCGCTCGTCCTGGACGATGCGGCGCGCTTCGCGCCAGTCCAGCCGGCCGTCAGGCCGGCGCGGGTGGGGTCCGTAGGCGTGGGTGCCGGCGTCGGGGCTCTCGATGATCGGGACGACGAGAGCGAGTTGCCCGCGAGCTGGTCGACGCTTCGAGCTGGTACGTCGGGGGGCTCTCATCCACGTGTCCTCGGCTCGCCACCACGCCCATAGCTCGCGCTCGACGCTGTAGCGGTCGGCGCGCTCGGCCAGGCGGCCGTCGATGCCGGCGCGAACGGCAGCGGCTCGACACCGATCGGCGGCCGCTCGACGCCAACCGTCACGGGTGCGCACGAGCACACCGGCCGACGTGAGGCGGTCGAGAGTGAGAGCGGTTCGGGCGGGGGTGTCTCCGATGGCGCGGGCGAGGTCGTCGAGGCTCTGGGGGTCTGAGCTGGTGCGGGCGTAGGTGTTGCCGGCGTGGAGTCCGAGCGCTGGTCGTCCGAGCGTGAACAGGTCGTGAGCGGCAGTGGTAGTCCTCGTGGTGAGAGTCGCAAGGAGGGCCGTACGTTCAGCAGCTCCGGTTTCGATCGGGGGGAGTTGATCTTGCGGCCCCGGCCCCTGCGGGGCGCGGGTCCGCTTGTGACCGACCTCTGATGAGATGTTGGGGATAACCGCTCTCGGGTCGATCGTCCAGTGCGCGCCGTGCGGGCCATCGGCTGCGCGGACGCACGCGATCCATCCGTCCTCAGCGAGGCGCTGTAGGGCCGTGCGTGCCGTCTCGCGGCCGACGCCGGCCAACAGGGCCAGGCGGCGGGTATCGGCCTCCACGCGGCCGCTGAGGGCTTGTAGGGCGATGAGGCAGAGAACGTCGAGGATGCGGCGGTCAGCGGGTCCGCCGCCGTGGGTCCAGCGGCC
>NZ_DAIOIA010000092.1:9401-12117 GCF_036744435.1 Propioniciclava sp.
GCGTCGGCGCGGGCTTGCAGCTCGCGCACGTGCGCGGCGATCGCGCCGGCCCGGCGATCGAACGTGGGATCGTCCCCGATCTGGCGGTCGGTCGTGGCCACGAACTTCACGGCCTTGTCCCACTGCCGACGCAGCGTGCGTGCCGCGGCGATGCGGCCGCGGGGGCGGCGGGTGCCGCGATCGCGCTCGGTGCGTACGTGCTCCAAGCCGGGCGCGGTCGCCACGAGCGCGGCGACGTCGGCGTGCCGCCACCTGGCGGCCGCCGCTCCGATGAGCACGCGCCAGAGGACCGCGGAGGCGTCGCCGGAGGCGGCGTCCTCGCGCAGCGCGGCCGCGCTCACGGCCGCCAGCTCGCGGCGTGGGCCGGGCAGGAACAGGCGCGAGTGGTCGTCGAGGGGCAGAGGTTTGCGGGGGTCGATCGTGTGGGCGGGCTCGGCGTCGTCAACGAGGCGCACCAGGCGCTCGGTGAGCGCGCGAACCTGCGCCACGGTGCCCGTGGGCTCGGTGAGCGCGCGCAGCTCGCCGCTGAGGACGGTGGAGTGCCCGCCGGCACGGTGGGGCGCTCCTGGCGGCCGCACGCACCCGGTGACGGCATTCGTCAGCGGGGAAAGGTCGAGGGAGGGGCACACGTGCTGCGCGAGATACGCGAGCTTGCTCATGCTGCCGGCGTCGACGCCCTCGGCCAGAGCGGCCCAGACGTGGCGGCCGCCGGTTGGGCCGGAGGCGCAGACGACGGGCGACAGGCCGACGTCGACAAGGAGACCGGCGAGCACGTCGGCGTCTCGGGCGGCCGCGGCGGCCGCGCCGGCAGTCTTGGCGTCGAGGTCAAAGCAGAGTAGCCGGAACAGGCGATCGGGCCCAGCGAGGTAGACCGCCCACGGGCGATCGGGCGCGGGCCCACTGACGCGGCGGTGACCGTCGTAGAGGTTCAGAGCGTCGCCGTAGGCGTCGACCGCGGCCACACGCACGCTCGGGCGCGGGCTCAGCTCGGCAGTGAGCGCCCACGAATCTGGGCGTGGTTGCTGCGCAGTTCTTGAACTAGACGTTATGATGGGGTCACCTCCTGGGGCTCCTCCTGGGTACAACGAGACCCCGGCTTCCCGGCCGGTTTCTCAAACTGCTTGATCTGCTTCTGTCGCCAAACTTCTTCAGATCAGGCCTTAGCTTCGAACCCCTCGCCCTCACAGGGTGGGGGGTTCGCTAGTTCTACGCGCTCCTTCGCAGGGGCTCACCTCCGGCGTCAAGATCAAGTCGTGGCTGCTCCGGGAGGTCCCAGCCCTCCGGGATGCCTGCTGCGCCAGGCTTGCCGGCGCGGATCGCGGCTTCGACGATGGCCCAGATGGGCGCGTTCGCCTCGCTGGCGTAAGTGTCGATCAGTTCCTTGACGTCGGGAGCTACGAACAGGTTGAGTGCAACCTTCGGAGTCCCCCGCGGTCGCCGGTACTGGTTTGACATGCCTCAACCCTAGCCGGTCTATCTACATCTACAGGGGACGTCTCAGGCGGGCGTGTCGTGCACGACTTCGGGGGTGCAGTCGACGTCGCCCATGCGCAGGGTCGTGCCGGGGTGGATCACGTACGGCTGGCCGGGGGTGAGCCACATGGGCGGCTCGGTGGCGGTCTCGATGCCGTTGCCGGAGTTGTGGTCGGTGACGACGATCTGGCCGGCGGCGTTGACGTCGACGAGCGCGTGCGTGCGCGAGAGCATCCGTCCGGGACTGACGACGGTGACCGCTGAGCGGCCGTCGACGGGCGAGGGGTTGCGGCCCACGGCCGCGTTCCCGTCGACGTCGACGGGCGGCTGGGTGGTGAAGTGCAGGCGCAGCGTCGGCCGACGCTGAACGGGCGGTCGCGGCCGTGTGCGGCCGGGGTCGTCCTCGTCGACCGGAGGGCGCGAGAACTGCTGCGGTTCGGGCTCGGGCTCGATGTTCTCGGGGCCGGGGCCGAGTTCTACGCGGTGCGGCTCCTGGATGCCGCATTGCGCGCAGCGCGTCTCGGTGACGGGTTGCAGTCGCCGGCACTGCCGGCAGCGGCCCTCGTCGACGGTGAGACCGTCTGCGGGGTCGATCATGCCGGCGTCGTTGAGCAGCTGCACGTAGCCCTCGGGGCGGACGGCGAGCTGCCAGGTGCCGGCGGGGTCGTTCACGGTGAGGCGCACGGGGCGGCGAAGGCCGGCCGCGATCGTCGCGCAGCGCGCGGTGATGCCCGTGCGCAGCTCCTCGATGGAGGCGGCCGCGCACGGGCGCTCGGAGCCGTTGACGGTGATCGTACCCGTGCCGTCGAGCTGCAAGCTCGCGACGACGCGCGGCCAATCCGCGACCCTCTGGGGGCCGGGGATTGGCCGGGTAATGCTCACAGCCCGTTTGCGACCGCTGCGCCGGCTCTGAGCCATGCGCGCTGCGTCGAGGGTCGCAGGGAGCCGTAGCGGAGAACGCCGTCGACCATTGCCGGGTCGTGGGGGACGGTGACGGCTGCGCGGGCCAGGCCGCTGTAGCCTTCCGCGACGCGGGCGAGGTCGGAGGAGACCGCCTTGGGGTCGGCCTGGTTGACGACGACGACGGCTCGCTGTGCGAGCTGGGCGGAGCGCTCGTCGCGCTCGGCCAGCCCTTCGAGGAGGAGCGCGCCGGCTTCGGCGTGGTCGTCTCGGGTCGTCGTGGCGACTACGAGCTGGTCGGTGTGGTCGATCATGCGCAGCCACATCGGGTCGGACTCGTCGT
>NZ_DAIOIA010000093.1:0-12051 GCF_036744435.1 Propioniciclava sp.
GCCGCAACGCCGGGGCGGCCTCCCCGCCCGCAGCGTGCTCCGCCGCCGCGACGCGCAGCACCGGCGCGTCCTGCGCGGCTTCGGCCAGCGCCGCGGATGGGACCCGCCCCACCCGCAGCAGCCCGGCCATCGCTTCCCCCGCCTTGACGATCTCCGCTCCCTGGGCAGCGGCCCTGCGGCGCTCTGTCTGCCGCACCAGCACGGCCAGGACCGTACCCGTCACGACGGTGCCTGCGAGCGACACCGCCACCCCGGAAGGCCCCGCCATCACCCCGGCCGCCACGATGACCAGCCCCGCTGCACCCAGAACCGCCACCGGTCGCGGCAGCCGACGCGCGGGACGCACGCTCGGCTCCCCACCCAGCCGCCGCAGGGCATCCCCGTCGGGCAGCCACCACCACACCGCCCAGGAGGCGAGCACCGCCGCCACCAGGGTCATGCCGCCACCGCCCGCATCACAGCCAGTTCCGCAGCCGCGCCGCGCCCGGCCCGGCCTCGCCGCGCCCGTCGGCGCCCCAGGTGCGTCCCGGAACCGCAGTCAGCAGCCCGTCGGCGCCCCGCTCGAGCACGGCCACCTGCTCCACCCAGCGTCGTCCGCCGCGGTCGCGACGAACGTGGATCACGGCGTCCAGCGCCGCACCCGCCTGGGCGTGGAGCGCCTCCCGACCCAGACCGCCGAGGACGCCGAGGGCCTCCAGGCGAGCAGGAACCGACTGGGCGCTGTTGGCGTGTACCGTCCCGCAGCCGCCCTCGTGCCCGGTGTTCAGCGCGGCCATCAGATCCACCAACTCCGCGCCGCGGACCTCGCCGACGATCAGCCGGTCCGGACGCATGCGCAACGCGTTGCGCACCAGGTCGGTCAGGCTCACCCCGCCCGCGCTCTCCGCATTCGCCACCCGCCCCTCCAGGTGCACCACGTGCGGGTGCACCGGGTTCAGCTCTCGGCTGTCCTCGACGATCACCAGCCGCTCATCGGCGGGGACCTCACCCAGCAGCGATGCGAGCAGCGTCGTCTTGCCCGAGCCCGTGCCTCCGCTGACCAGGACCGCCGCCCGCCCGGCCACCAGGCCCCGCAGCAGCGCCTCCCCCTCCGCGCACAAGGACCCCCGGTCGACCCAGTCGCTCAGCGACATGCGCACCCGCGACGGGACACGCAGCGAGACGCACGTGCGGCCCGCCACGCACGCCAACACGGCGTGTACCCGCGTACCGTCCTGCATCCGCGCATCCACGAACGGGCTGGCGTCGTCGAGGCGGCGCCCGACCTGCGCCGCGAGCCGCACCGCGAGCCGACGCACAGCCTCGTCGTCGGTGAACCGGACGGTCGAGCGTTCCAGCCCTCGCCCGCGATCCAGCCACACGTCGTCGGGGCCGTTCACCAGCACGTCGGTGACGCCCGGCATGCGCAACAGCTCATCCAGCGGACCCGCGCCCTCGCTGTCGCGCCGCAACGCGGCCACCGTGGCGAGCACGGACGCGTCGGAGACCACGTGCCCGAGCCAGGCCAGGGCCTCCGCCACCTCGACCGGGCGGGCCGACTCACCCCGCGCGCTCAGACGGGCGCGCACCCCGTCGAGATCAACGGCCATCGAGCACCCCCGCCGAGTGACCGGCCACCCGCCCCACCAGCGCCGCCACGGCGCGCCACCACCGTGCCCCCGCCGCACTCGGCGAGTCCCCTTCCGCGCTCGCGCGAGGCAACCGCCGATCATCGGGGACGACCCCCGCCAGCGGCAGCGCCAATGCCTCGGCAACGGCCTCGGGGGAGGCTCCTCCTGGCATCCGGCGGACGACCACCGCCCCGGACCCCCAGTCGAATCGCTCACGCACCTGGGCCGCGGACGCGACGCCGCGGGCATCACCCGCGCACACCAGAAGCGCCGCGTCCGCTCCTCGGACCGTATGCCGCGCCACCGGAGCGGGGGCACGGCCCGCATCCACGACAACGAGGTCGTGGTGCCGCGACAGCGTCCCGAGGACGGCGATCACGGCGTCACCGGGGGGAGGCTCCGAGCCGCGCCCCATCGCCACGAACGGGACGCCCTCGACGTGCGGCAGCAGGCCACGCACGTCGCCCACCTCACCTCGCGCGCCAACCAGCCTGGGCCACCGCCAGCCGGGCGCCCGCTCCACCCCGAGCAGGAGGTCGATCCCCCCACCCAGTTCGTCAACCTCGACGAGAGCGCTGCTGCGGTTCGCCCGCGCTGCCCCCAGGGCCAGCCCGGCGGCCAGCGTGGACGCCCCTACTCCGCCCGAGCCCCCGACCACCGCCACCACCCGGCCAGCCGCCTTCGGCTGGCCCGCCATCACGTCCGCCAGCAGCGCCGACCCCTGAGGCAGCACGATGACCGCCGCCCCTAGGGCGACCGACCAGGTGGCCGCATCGGCCTCCCCGAAGCCGACGAGGTACACCTCCGCGCGCCGGCGTGGTGCCACGGCCGCGATCGCCCCGGCGACATCTGCCCCCACCAGGCACACCGACGCGTGCGACCAGGAAGCCAGCCCGAGGGCCGCCTCGGCGCACACCTGTACCGCGACCCCCAGGGCGATCCCCGCGGCTTCGACCGCCTCACGAATGCGGGCATCGTGCGTGACCAGCACGACGAGGCGTTGCTCCTCCATGCCGTCAGCTTGGGCGGCTGCCCGCCTGCCGCGTCACCGGCGACACGATCTGTGGACAGCCGACGCGCCCATCCACAGGCTGCGCGCAGGTGTTGACCACGGTGATCGGTACGATCGAAAGCATGCCCGTGACCAGCCATCCGGCCTTCCCACGCGCGGCCATCGAGTGGCTGATGCCTGCGCGTGACCAGGCCCGCGTCCTGGTCCTCGGACGGGCCAGCGCCCCGGTGCTGACCGGCATCGCCTCCGAAGGCCTCCTGGTGGCGTGCGACGCCAGCCGGGGCGGCGTCCGGGCACTGTGGGCACGCGCCCCCCACGCGCTTCCCGTGGTCGCTGCTTCGGAGCACCTTCCGTTCCCCACCGGCACCTTCGACGTGGTGTTCCTGCACCAGTCCCTGCACCGGCTCGACCCGGCGGCCCTCGCCGAGGTGACCGGCGTCCTCGCACCCGGGGCGCACCTGGCCATCTCCTACACCGTCCGCGACGACTCCGTCCCCTGGGTGCGGCGCCTCACCGCGCTGCTCCGCGACGTCGACCCCGCCGCCATGGCGGGCGCGTACGGCACCGAAAGCGTCGACCGCCTCACCGAATCCGGCCTGTTCAGCGAGATCGAGGAACGACATCACCGCTTGTGGGTGCCCATTTCACGCGTCGATCTGCTCGACATGGTCGCCCGCCGGTTTCCCGACCTGGACGCCGACCGTCTCGGCCGCCTGATGGGTGAGGTCGGGGACCTGTACGAGTCCTCGGCGCGCGTCCCCGAGCCCCTGCTGCTGCCCTACCAGGTGTCCTGCTGGCGCGCGTGGGCCGACCCGCGGCGCGTCCCCCCGCCGCCGGCCCACCCCGATGGCGCCGTCTCGATCAAGGTGTAGCCCCGGCGGCGTCCTGTTCGGGCGTCGGCCGCTAGCATGAACAGCAGTCGTCGAAGGAGTTCCCATGTCTGAGCCTCAGCTCGGTGAAGTCATCAAGGACATCACCCGAGACGTCCAAGCCATCGTGCGGGGCGAGATCGAGCTGGCCAAGGCCGAGCTCCTGCCCCAGGCGAAGCGGCTGGGCTTCGGGGCGGGGCTCTTCGGCGCGGCCGGCTACCTGGCTCTCCAGGCGGTCACGCTGCTGTTCATCTGCGTCGGGCTGACGTTCTCGGCGCTGTTCTCGATGGTGGTTCCGCTGGCCTGGGCGTTCGTGCTGGGCTTCCTGACGCTGACCATCGCGGTGCTCGTCGTCGTGCTCGTGATGGTGCTCCTCGGCAAGAACAAGATGCACGTCGAGGAGCCGGCGAGCACCATCAACCAGGCGAACCTCACCATCGACGCGGTCGCCGACGCGATCGATCGCGCAGGCGCCAACGTGAAAGAGATCACCGCGAACCCGTCCCGGTCCGGCCGCGCCCTGAAGGAGCGGCCGGACTTCGTCTACGACGACAACGCGTAGACGCGGGCTTCCCACGGTTGCAGGGTCTGCAGATCCTGGCCCGTGCTCAGGTTGGTCAACAGCAGCCGGGCGTCTTCGATGTCGGGCAGTTCCGCCATCGGGACGCTCGCCAGCGACGAGGTCATGTTGGCCACGACCAGCAGCTTCTCCTCCCCCAGGGTGCGCGTGAACACCCACAGGCGTTCGTCGTCGGGCAGCAGCAAGTCGAAGCTGCCCAACTGCACGACGGGAAGCTCGTGCCGCAGCCGGATGAGTGAGCGGTAGTAGCCGCTGACGCCGTGCGGGTCGGCGGCGTCGGTGGCGACGTTGATGGTGGGCGTGGTCGGGTTGAGGGGCAGCCACGGCGTCGCCTCGGAGAACCCGCCCTCAGGCGTCCACGGCATCGGGGTCCGGGCGTTGTCGCGAGACATCTTCGCCAGGCCCGCCAGCAGCGCATCCGGGTCCGCGCCCGCGGCGACCGCCTGCCTGAACTGGCCCAGCGCCTCGATGTCGGCGTACTGCTCAAGGGACGTGAACCCGGCGTTCGTCATGCCGATCTCCTGCCCCTGGTAGACGAACGGGGTGCCCTGGTGCAGGTGCAGGACGGTGGCCAGGGCCTTCGCGGAGGCGACCCGGTGGGTGACCGAATCGTCGCCGAAACGGCTCACCGACCGTGGCTGGTCATGGTTCTCGAAGTAGAGCGAGTTCCAGCCTTCGCCGTACAGGCCCTTCTGCCACCTGGCCAGGTTCTTCTTCAGGTCGGGCAAGTGCAACGGCGCCACGTCCAGCTTCCCGCCCGGCCCCTGATCGAGACTGACGTGCTCGAAGGTGAACACCATGCCCAGCCTGTCGTGGTGCTGGGACGTGTACGCGCGAGCGTGCTCGACATCGCAGGACACCATCTCGCCGACCGTGAACAGTTGCTTGTCGGTCAGCCCGACGGCGTGGTTCATCTCCTCCAGGAACTCCACCAGGCGGGGGCCGTTGGCGACCCGGTCGATCTCGAAGCTGAACGGCTGACCGGGTGCGATGACACCATCGGCGAGCGGATAGGTCTTGCTGATGAGGTTGATGACGTCCATCCGGAAGCCGTCGACGCCGCGGTCGACCCACCAGTTCATCATCGCGAACACCGCCGCCCGGACCTCCGGGTTCTCCCAGTTGAGGTCGGGCTGCTTGCGGCTGAACAGGTGCAGGTAGTACTCGCCGGACGCCTCGTCGAACTGCCACGCCGACCCGCCGAAGAAGGACCCCCAGTTCGTGGGCTCGGCGCCCGGCGTCCCGGGCTGGAACCCCGCGCGCGCCGGACGCCAGATGTACCAGTCGCGCTTGGCGGAGGCCGGATCTCGGGATTCAACGAACCAGGGATGCTCGTCGGAGGTGTGGTTGACGACGAGGTCCATGATGAGCTTCAGGCCCCGCTCGTGGGCGCCGGCGAGCATCTCGTCGAAGTCGGTCAGCGTCCCGAACAGGGGGTCAATGTCCTGGTAGTCGGAGATGTCGTACCCGTTGTCGTCCTGGGGCGAGCGGTAGATCGGGGACAGCCAGATGACGTCCGCACCCAGATCTGCGACGTGGTCGAGGTGGTTGATGATGCCCCGCAGGTCACCGATTCCGTCGCCGTCCGCGTCCGCGAACGAGCGCGGGTAGATCTGATAGACGACGGCCTTGGACCACCACGGAGCTGCGAGTTCAGACATACCTCCAGTCTCGCCCTTTGCGACGGAAAAAACTACCGCTCGGGGGCCCTGATCGGGCCCGGCCGCCGCTCCGCGACGGGGGCCTCCCGCCCTCTCTCCTCCGACCGGATCGCCCTTCGGCCGGGACCACCGGCGGCTCCCGCCAGGTGTCACACTGAGGTTTCGCGACCAGCAGGAGGCGGCTTGACCAGCCCGACGCCCAGACCCATGGTCTTGGCCCCGCCGCGCCAGCGGCACGTGTTCCGCATCACGGCGGCGCAGCATCACGCGCCCCGCAACGATCCGGCGGCTGCCCTCAGCCTGGGCCGCAGCATCGTGCGTGAGGCGGCTGCCGACGGCGCCGACCTGGTGGCGTTCCCGGAGATGTGGTCCACCGGCTATGCGCTGCCCATCGACCCGGCGACGGCACAGCCGGTCGACGGTCCGTTCGTGGAGGGCTTCCAGGAGATCGCGGCCGAGCTGGGAGTCGGCGTCTTGGTGACGGCGCTGCTGGCGGGAGCGTCGGGGCCGACGAACTCCGCCTTGCTCATCGGGCGCCGCGGCGAGGTGTTGCTGCGACACGACAAGGCGCACCTGCTCGCGGACGCGGAAGCCGGTCTCGTCCCCGGGGACCGCTTCGACATCGGCTGGTTCGATGGTGTCGCGGTCGGCGTGATGACGTGCTGGGAACGCGAGTTCCCCGAAGCGGCCCGCGAGCTCATGTTGGCGGGGGCGGAGGTCATCATCGTGCCGAATGCGACGGCCTGGAACCCCACCCGCTCGCATCAACTCGAGGCGCGGGCCTTCGAGAACATGGTCGCGATCGCGTCGATCAACTACCCCGGCGACGGCTGGGGCCAGTCGTCGGCCTACACGCCGATCGTGTTCGATCCGCGGGGACGCCCGCTGTCGGCGCTGCTGGCCCAGGCGGACGCGCGTGCCCAGTATGTGCCGTTCCGCTTCGACCTGGACGCCTTGCGCGACTGGCGCGACCGTGAGGTGTGGGGGGCGCGCTACCGGCGTCCGGAGGCGTACCGCAGGCTCCGCGGGGAGGGCATCGCCACGTCGGGGGCCCCGGACGTGGCGACCGGAGCCGACTAGCCACGCACGACCCGGGTCGACGGGCGGGCGGGTGGAGCGCCGTCTGCGAGAGGGGGCGGGTGCGCTGCAGGTCAGGCGCCGGGTGCGTCCTCCCCGCCGACCCCGAACGCACGCAACCGGGCGGCCGCGGTGTCCATGTGCGCTTCCATGGCTTCGGCTGCCGCCACCGGCTGACCGGCGCGGATGGCGTCCAGGAGCCGGGTGTGGTCGGCGATGGTCTGGGTCATCTGCTGGCCGATCTGCACGGAACGGTCGACCCAAAGACGCAGCAGCGAGCGGACGGTCGAGAGCATCTGCTGCAGGATCGGGTTCCCGGCGATGGTCGCGATCCGGTCGTGGAATCGGAAGTCTGCGGTGACGAAGGCGGGGACGTCCGAGCCGGCGGCCGCCAGGTCGGCGACGCACGCGGCCAGGTAGTCCAGGTCCTCGTCGGTGCGCTTCTCGGCGGCGAGCCGGGCGACGAGGGTCTCCAGTTGCGTGCGGATCTGGATCAGGTCCTCGGTGGAGTCAGGGTTGACCAGCATTCCCCAACTGAGCGCCTGGGGTAGCAACTCCGAGGTCGTCCCGGCGACGTAGGACCCCGATCCCGGACGGACCTCGACGATGCCGAGGATCTCCAGGGCGGCCAGAGCACCGCGGATGGCGGACCGGCCGACGCCGAGGCTGGCGGCCAGCTCACGTTCGGGCGGGAGCCGGGTCCCGACCGGCGTTTCACCACTGGTCAGGTAGGTCAGCAACCTGCTGGCAACGCCAGATATGGCAGTCCGCTGCGGAATCTGTCCCAACAGCTCCTGGGCCGCCATTTCACGACTGGACATGGGGAGAACCGTACCAAGCGGACCCCCGAAAACCGCCTCGACGGTCCGGGGAGCGAGCGTCACGAAAATTGGCATACCGGTTGACCGGTTGACCAATCCGTCCCATACTGAAGGCAGACAAAGACGTCCGCGCCAACGACGGCGTAGAGAGGAGCACGAGGATGGTCGCTTCCGAGGCATCCAGCATTGAGCGCTCAACCATCAAGAAGGTCTCGGCACGATTGGTGCCGTTCGTAGCCTTGATGTTCTTCATCAACTACCTGGACCGCACCGCCATCGGGTTCGCCGGCCCGAACGGCATGACCCAGGACCTCGCCATGACGGCCGCCCAGTTCGGGTTCGCGTCCGGGGTCTTCTTCATCGGCTACATCATCTTGGAGATCCCCTCCAACCTCGCCCTGCACAAGTTCAGCGCACGCATCTGGCTCGCACGGATCATGATCTCGTGGGGCATCGTCGCCACCCTGTTCACCTGGGTGAGCAGCGCCACCGGGCTCTACTGGCTGCGGTTCCTCCTCGGTGTCGCCGAGGCGGGCTTCTTCCCGGGCGCGATCCTGTTCCTCAGCATGTGGGTGCCCGCCCGCCACCGCGCGAAGATCCTGTCGCTGTTCTACCTCGCCCAGCCCCTCACCACGGCCATCGGGGCACCCATCGCCGGGGCCCTGATCCAGGCACACGGTGTGTTCTTCGGGCTGGAGGGCTGGCGGTTCATGTTCCTGGGCGTCGGCCTCCCCGCCATCCTCATCGGCATCGCCGCCCTGTTCTACCTCAAGGACAAGCCGACCGACGCGACCTGGCTCACCACCGAGGAGCAGGAGTGGCTCACCGCCGAACTCGCCCGCGAGGCCACCGCAACCGGGGCCCGCGAGAAGCACTCGGTGCGCAGCGTGTTCAACAACGGCCGGGTCTGGACGCTGGCCCTCATCTACTTCGGCTTCGTCTACGGCCTGTACGCCCTCGGCTTCTTCCTGCCGACCATCGTCAGCGGGTTCAAGGCGACCCTGGGTGAGAGCTTCACCCCGGTGCTGCAGGGCCTGGTCACCGCCATTCCCTACGTGATCGCCGCCGTGGTCCTCTACCTGTGGTCCGCCGACGTCCACCGTCGTGGCCTGAAGCCGTGGCACATCGTGATCCCGGCCATCGCGGGCGCCGTGACCGTTCCCGTCGCCTTGTTCGCCGGGTCCCCGGTGCTCACCATCGCCATCGTCACGGTGACGGCGTGCGCGATCTTCGCGGCCCTGCCGAACTTCTGGACGCTGCCCACCCAGTTCCTCACCGGTGCGGCAGCGGCCGCGGGGGTCGCCCTGATCAACACCATCGGCAACATCGCAGGGTTCTCCGCCGGGTATGTCACCGGCTGGCTGCACGACATCACCGGCGCCTACACCGTGCCGATGTTCGTGGTGGGCGGCGCCATGGCGCTGTCGGCGATCCTGATGATCCTGCTCGCCCGGCGCGGCGCGGTCGCCGAGGCGGACCGTTCCGTCGAGCCGGCCGTGGGGCACTGACATGGCCGTCGGACTCAGCACGTACGCCTTCTTCTGGGAGTGGTCGGACCGCAACCCGACCCCGATCACCCTGGAGGCCATGCTGCGGCGCACCGCAGCCCTCGGCGCGACGGTGTTCCAGATCTGCGACTACCCCCCGGTCGAATCCATGACGGCCGATCAGCTGTCGGGGATCCGTCGGCTCGCCGACGACCTGGGGTTGACGCTCGAAGTCGGGACGCGAGGAGTGCGGCCAGAACACCTGCTGCGCTACCTCGACATCGCCGAAGCCCTGCAGGCGCGCCTCCTGCGATCGATGCTCCAGCGCGGCCCCGATACCCCCTCGCTGCAGGAGTCCATCGAGACCCTGACCGCGCTGGTGCCCGAGTTGGAGCGCCGCGACGTGACGCTCGGACTGGAGACCTACGAGCAGGTTCCGACCAGCGACCTGCGCGCCGTGATCGAGGCGGTCGGCTCCCCCCGGGTCGGCGTCTGCCTGGATCCCGGGAACACGGTCGCCGCCTTGGAGAGCCCGAGGGACGTGGTCCGCACCTGCGCGGACGTCGTCGTCAACCTCCACGTCAAGGACTTCCGCTTCTCGCGGCGCGACGGCTGGGTGGGCTTCACCTTCGCCGGGGCGCCGCTCGGCGAAGGCCTGCTCGACTACGCCGCCATGGTCGACCTCGTCCGCCCCGACGAGCGAGGCATCAACCAGATCATCGAGCACTGGGTGCCGTGGCAAGGCGACGCCGCCACGACCGTGGCGCTCGAACGTGAATGGACCGAACACAACCTCACCTATTTAGGAGTAACGAAATGACCAACCCCGCAGATGTGAAGGTCGCCGTCGTCGGAGCCGGCGGCAAGATGGGCACCCGCGTGTCCAACAACTTCGCGAAGTCCGACTACCAGGCCTCCTACGTCGAGACCTCCCCGGCCGCCGCGGAGCGCGTCAAGGACGCCGGGCGCGAGCTCACCGACCTGGAGACGGCCGTCTCCGGTGCCGACGTGATCGTGCTGGCCGTCCCGGACATCGCCCTGGGGCCGGTCACCGAGACCATCGCCCCGATGCTGCAGCAGGGCTCCATCGTCATCACCCTCGACCCGGCCGCCGCCTACGCCGGCCTGTTGAAGACGATCGACGGCGTCGCCTACCTGTGCGCGCACCCGTGCCACCCGTCGGTCTTCCTGGAGCGCACCTCGCCTGAGCAGTGGGCGGACACGTTCGGCGGCCAGGCCGCCCCGCAGGAGGTCGTGGCGGCACGGCAGTCCGGCACCGACGCGCAGCAGGCCCTCGGCGACGAGGTGATCCGCTGCATGTACGGCCCGGTCATCGACGTCCACTGGGTGACGGTGAAGCAGCTCGCTCAGCTCGAGCCGACGCTGGTGGAGACGGTCGGCTGCATGGTCGGCCAGTTCCTCAAGGACGTCATGGATCACGCCATCAACGAGGTGGGCATCCCCGAGCCGGCCGTGAAGGCCATCTTCTACGGGCACGTCTACATCGCGCTGACGAACGCCCTGCGCGGCTCCAACCCGTTCTCCGACGCCTGCCTGCTGGCGATGGACTACGGCCGCGAGGCCGTCATCAAGGACGACTGGGCACGTATCTGGGACGACGAGGATCTCGACCGGGTGCTGGCCAAGATGCTGCGCCTCGAGAAGATCGAGCGCTGACGAAGCGGCGGTGAGATCACGATGACACGACTGTTCAATCAACCGACCGGGTTCGCCGACGACGTCCTCACCGGCCTCGTGGACGCCTACCCTGCGCGGCTCCAGCGGGTGTTCGGCGGCGTGGTCCGCGCGACGGCATCGCCGTCGGGACAGGTGGCCGTCGTGATCGGCGGCGGTTCCGGACACTTCCCAGCCTTCTCCGGCTGGGTCGGCCCGGGGCTCGCCCACGCCGCCGTCCAAGGCAACGTGTTCGCCTCGCCCTCGGCCTCCCAGGTGCACGCGGTGTGCCGGGTGGCCGAGAACGGCGGCGGCATCCTGTTGTCGTTCGGGAACTACGCCGGCGACGTCCTGCACTTCGGGCAGGCCGCCGCCCGGCTCCGAGCCGAAGGGTACGACGTCCGCGTGCTGCCCGTCACCGACGATGTGGCCTCCGGCCCCCCCGAGACGCCCGGCCTGCGTCGCGGGACCTGCGGTGACCTGGTGGTGTTCAAGATCGCCGGGGCCGCCGCGGAACGGGGCCTCAGCCTCGACGAGGTCGAACGCGTCGCCCTCGCGGCGAACGCGGCCACCCGCTCCCTCGGCGTCGCGTTCGGCGGCTGCACGCTGCCCGGTGCGGACGCCCCGCTGTTCACCGTGCCCGAGGGCGAGATGAGCATCGGCCTGGGCGTCCACGGCGAGCCCGGCATCCGCGAGGTGCCCGCCGGGGATGCCACCGCCGTCGCCGACCTGCTGGTCGACGGCGTCCTGGCCGAGGAGCCCGTCCGCGTCGCTGGCGGCTATCAGGGCCGCGTGGTGGCCCTGCTCAACGGCCTGGGCGGGGTCACCCTGGAGGAGTTGCTGGTCGTCCACGGACGCGTCGCGTCCCGGCTGCGTGAGGCGGGGATCACGGTCGCCTCCGCCGAAGTCGGCGAGCTGATGTCCTCCCTCGACATGGAGGGCCTCTCCCTCACGGTGTGCTTCCTCGACGAGGAGCTCGAGTCGCTGTGGAGCGATCCCGCCGACTCCGTGAGCTTCCGCACGGCATCCCCCCACGATCGCCCTGCGCTCGTGCTCGGCGAGGAGGCCCGGACGCCGCGGACTCCCCACCTCACCGTGGGGACGGAGCCCTCCCGGGCCAGCGCCGCGCGGGTCGTGTCGGCGCTCCGCGTTCTCAACCGCACCGCCTTGGAGCGGGAGCAGGAGCTGGGCCGGCTCGACGCCATCGCCGGGGACGGCGACCACGGCCAGGGCATGACGCTGGGGTCCAGCGGGGCCCTG
>NZ_DAIOIA010000094.1:0-12034 GCF_036744435.1 Propioniciclava sp.
GCTGAGCCCGAGATCGCTGCCGTCATAGCCCAGGTAGGTGAACGTGAATCCCTCGTGCTGTCCTTGGGGTGCCACACCGCCATGCTACGCATCCGGGCGGCCGGGCGTGCGCTGTGGCCGAGTGTCGGTCCCGTGCCTGGCGTGGCGGTCGGCCGAGCGGGGGAGGGCTGGGGTCGGGCAGGCATCTTCGGGGCGCAGGGCCGTGAACGGCAGCGTGCCCGCCCCCTCGCGGGGACGGGCACGTAGCCGTGGCGTGGATCAGAGGCCGAACTCGGCCCCGAAGTCCGCCTCTTCGAGGCGTGCCTTCACGAACGACAGGAACCGGGCCGCGACCGCGCCGTCGATGAGACGATGGTCGTAGGTGACGGACAGGTACATCATGTCGCGCACCGCGATGACCTCACCCAGCGTCGGATCCTTGATGACCATGGGCCGCTTCACGAGCGCCCCGGTGCCAAGGATGGCCGACTGCGGCTGGTTGATGATCGGGGTGTCGAACAGGGTCCCGGCCGAGCCGTAGTTCGTGATCGTGAACGTACCGCCGGTCAGTTCATCCGGGGTGACCTTGTTCGCCCGCGTGCGGGCGGCCAGATCGCCGATCTTCTTGGCCAGTCCGGTGACGTTGAGATCGCCCGCGTCCTTGATGACGGGGACCAGGAGGCCGCGGTCGGTGTCCACCGCGATGCCGAGATGCTCGGCGGCCGGGTAGGTGATCGTGCCGGCCGTGGTGTCGATCTCGGCGTTGACCACCGGGAACTGCTTGAGTCCCTCGACCGCGGCCAGGGAGATGAACGGCAGGTAGGACAGCGACGCGCCTTCGCGAGCCTTGAACGCATCCTTCACCTTGGCGCGCAGCTTGGTGATGTTGGTGACATCGACCTCGACCGTCGCGGTGAGCTGCGCGGCCGTCTGCAGGGACTCGGTCATGCGCTTCGCGATGACCGCACGCAGACGGTTGAGCTTCTCGGTGGTGCCCCGCTTGGCGGACGGCTCCGCCGTGGCGGTCTTGGCGACGGGCGCGGCAGCCTTCGGGGCTGCAGGTGCCGGGGCGGTCGCGACCGGTGCCGGGGCCTCGGCGGCGTCCAGGACGTCCTGCTTGCGGATGCGTCCGCCCACCCCGGTGCCGGTGACCGAAGCCAGATCGACGCCGTTCTGTTGGGCGAGCTTGCGAACCAACGGCGTCACGTAGCCGGCGTCGGGGGCGTCGCTGGCGCGGCGCGGCGCGGCGGCAGGAGCGGGGGTCGCGGAGACCGGAGCCGCTGCGGGGGCAGGCGCCGCCGCAGCGACGGGGGCGGGCGCCGCCGGGGCAGGTGCTGCCGGAGCGGGTGCTGCCGGGACGGGTGCTGCCTGGGGTACGGCTGCGGGTGCGGCGGTGTTGGGGTCACCGATGATGGCGAGGACGGCGCCGACTTCGGCGGTCTCGTCTTCGGGGACGCGGATTTCGAGGACGGTGCCGGCTGCCGGGGAGGGGACCTCGGTGTCCACCTTGTCGGTGGAGACCTCGACGATGGGTTCGTCGATCTCGACGGTGTCGCCGACGGCCTTGAGCCAGCGGGAGATGGTGCCTTCGGTGACGGATTCGCCGAGGGCGGGGAGGGTGACCTCGGTGCCTGCTGCGGGAGCCTGCGCTGAGGGAGCGGGCGCTGCCGGAGCAGGTGCAGCCGGAGCAGGTGCAGTCGGCGCCGCTGCGGGGGCGGGGGCGGCCTGTTGCGGTGCAGCGGCGGCCTCGCTGGGATCGCCGATCACTGCCAGGGTGGCCCCGACTTCAGCGGTCTCGTCCTCCGGGACGACGATCTCGAGAATGGTGCCGGCGACCGGGGAGGGGACCTCGGTGTCGACCTTGTCGGTGGAGACCTCCACGATGGGCTCGTCGACCTCGACGGTGTCGCCGACTTGCTTCAGCCATCGGGAGACAGTGCCTTCGGTGACGCTTTCACCCAGTGCTGGGAGGGGGACATTGGTCGGCATGCTCGCGGGCTCCTTCTTCGATGACTGGCCGTTTCCGCTGCCCACACTAGCCCTCCGGCAAAGCTTTCACACTCTCGGTCGGGCCGGGGGAAGTGTCAGGAGCGCTCCGCCTCAGCCAGCCTCCTGGCCAGCGCGACCAGAGTCCGGACGCCGCTACCGGTGCCGCCCTTGGCCACGTAGTCGTAGGCCGTCCCGGCGTTCCAGGACGGTCCGGCGATGTCGAGGTGGGCCCATCGGTCGCCGTCACGGACGAACTCCTGGAGGAAGGCGGCTGCGGTGAGCGCGCCGCCGTACCGGCTGGTCCCCGACGACACCAGATCGGCGACCTCGCTGCGGAGGTTCTGCCGGATGTGCTCAGGAATGGGGAGTTGCCAGAAATCCTCGCCGGATGCCTCCGCGGCATCCAGTACCACGTCGGCGGTCTCGTCGTCGGAGGCCATCAGCCCGGCGACCCGGTCGCCCAGGGCGACGATGCACGCGCCGGTCAGCGTGGCGATGTCCACGGTGAGGTCGGGGTCGTCCTCGCCCGCGCGCACCAAGGCGTCGGCCATCACGAGACGTCCCTCGGCGTCGCTGTTCGCGTTCTCGACGGTCGTGCCGCCGTACATGGTGAGCACGTCAGAGGGGCGGTAGGCGGCGCCGGAAGGCATGTTTTCGGCCATGGCGGCGTAGGCCGTCACCCGGATCTTGAGCTTGAGTTCGGCGATGGCGGCGATGGCGGCGATCACCGCGGCGGCTCCGGCCATGTCCGTCTTCATCGTGATCATGCCGTCGGACGGCTTGAGGTTCAGCCCGCCGGTGTCGAAGGTGATGCCCTTGCCGACCAGCGCCACGTGCGTGCGGGCGCCGCGGGGTGCATAGGTGATCCGCACGAGCCGTGGCGGCCGGGCCGACCCGCCGCCGACGGCCAGGATGCCGCCGTAGCCGCCCCGCGCGAGTGCCTTCTCGTCGAGGACCTCGACCTCCAGCTTGGCGGCCTTGGCCACCGAACGGGCCTCCTCGGCGAAGGTCTCGGGATACAGCACGTTGGCGGGCGTGTTCACCCAATCCCGGGCGCGGACGACAGCCCTGGCCACGATCGCGGCTCGATCCACCTGGGCGGCTGCGTCACGGGCGGGGGAGATCACCACGAGCGCGGCGATCGCCGGCGCGATGACGGTCGTACCGGCCTTCACGTACGCGTAGCTGCCGAGCAAAGCACCCTCGGCCACGCCTCGGATCACCTCGGGTTCGACAGCGTCGAAGCTCACGGCCACCCGCAGCCCCACCCCGGTGGCTGCGGCAGCGCGCACACCCGACCCGGCCGCGCGGCGCACCTGCTCGGGGGTGACGTCCACGCCACCCAGTCCGGTGACGACGACCAGCGGCGCGCCTGGCAGGGTCACCGTCGCTCCCACCTTGGTCGAGGCGCCCACTTGCTGAGCGGCGGCGAGCAGCGAGGTCGACTGCCGCTTGGCCCACGCCTTCTCCAGTTCGTCGCCGACGCCGACCAGGACGGGTCCGCCCGATGCCTCGGCTAGGCCGACCACCAGGGCGTCGGCGTCCTTGGGCAGTGCGGTTGCGGCGGTGATCGCGGGCAGCGAAGCGTTCGTCACGGGTGTGTGTCCCTCCGGTCGTGGCTCAGTTCGCCAGCCTACCCACGTGATGCGTCCGTGGGGAGCCGGAGACCCGGCTGGGGAAGCGGCGAGAGGGGTGCGCTGAGGTAGGTTGAGCGCATGGTCGAGCTCATGAGGTCGCCCCTGCACGCGCGCCACGAAGCCCTGGGGGCGAAGTTCGCCGAGTTCAGTGGCTGGTCGATGCCGCTGCAATACACCTCAGTGGTCGCCGAGCACACCGCCGTCCGGACGGCCGCAGGCCTCTTCGACGTCAGTCACCTCGGCAATGCGCGGGTGTCCGGCCCCGGGGCTCGTTCCTTTCTCAACTCCTGCTTGACCAACGACCTGGACCGGATCGGCCCCGGCCAGGCGCAGTACACCCTGTGCTGCGCTGACGATGGCGGGGTGGTGGACGACCTGATCCAGTACCTCGTGTCCGACGAGGACGTCCTCCTCATTCCCAATGCAGCCAATACGGCCACCGTGGTGGGGCTGCTCCAGGAGGCCGCGCCCGCCGGGGTCGTGGTGACCAACGAGCACCTGCAGCACGCCATCCTGGCCGTGCAGGGTCCGGCGTCCGACGCGGTCTTGGAAGCGCTCGGGGTGCCACCGTCCCTGGAGTACATGCACTTCCGCCCCGCCCAGATCGCGGGCGTCACCGTGTCCCTGTGCCGCACCGGCTACACCGGGGAGCTGGGCTACGAGGTCGTCTGCGCGTGGTCCGATGCGGTCACCGTGTGGGACGCGCTGCTGAGCGCGGGTCAGCC
Organism: Propioniciclava sp.; assembly: GCF_036744435.1. Taxonomy (NCBI): domain Bacteria; kingdom Bacillati; phylum Actinomycetota; class Actinomycetes; order Propionibacteriales; family Propionibacteriaceae; genus Propioniciclava; species Propioniciclava sp. The sequence continues at coordinate 4,331 of NZ_DAIOIA010000094.1, forward strand.
GCTCGGGATGCTGCCCGCCGGGCTCGGGGCGCGAGACACGCTGCGCACCGAGATGGGGTACGCGCTCCATGGGCACGAACTCAGCGCCGAGATCACCCCGGTGATGGCCGGGCTCGGGTGGGCCGTGGGCTGGGACAAGCCGACGTTCTGGGGTGCCGAGGCGCTGAAGCGGCAACGCGCCGCGGGGCCAAGCCGCCGATCACGGGCCATCAAAGCCGTCGGCCGCGGCATCCCCCGACCGGGCATGGACTGCGTCGGCGACGATGGTGCGGTCGTCGGCACGGTGACCTCGGGAACCTTCAGCCCCACGCTGCAGACCGGCATCGGGCTGGCGCTGCTCGAGCCCGGGTATGCGCCCGGTGCAGACGTCGGGGTCCAGGTGCGTGCCCGCGTCGAGCCGTTCACGGTGGAGAAGGCGCCCCTGGTCCATCCGCATGTGAAGGCGCAGTGATGCGGCGCGTCTGGGCACACGCCGCGTTGGCGATCGTGGGAGCGGCCGCCGTGATCTGGGCGCTCACGCTGGGCGCCAACCCCACCATCACCTGCCGTGATGTCGTCATGGCGCCCGGTGACGTCTGCGTCAACGCACAGGGCACCCGCCAGCAGACGTACGCCGAACGGGTCGACGCGGCGCAGCAGGCTCGCCCGGTGATCGTGGGCGTGGGTCTCCTCGTCGCCGGCTTCGGGGCGGTGCTGGGGGTGGCGGAGCTCAGGCGTGCAGGCTCATCGGGCCGTACACCACCTGCCCATCCCGCAGCAGGCTGACCTCGTCGAGCCCGGCGTCCTCCAAGACGTCGTAGTTCTCCGTCAGCCACGCCTCGGCGTCCGCCTGGGCGGGGAACTCCTGCTCCAGCCCGGTCGCCGCCGCCACGGCGTCATCGGCCTGCGGGGACGACCAGGTCCAGGCCATCAGAAGGACTCGCCGCGCTTGATCACGGGCGGAGGCTGGCGCCACCGGCGAAACGACATCTGCCGGTTGAACCCGTACATCATCAGCCCGCGCAGGGGCGCGCCCGGGATGCGCTGGGCTGCCAGAGTCTTGAACCGGCGCCACACCAGGAAGGCATCGAGGATGATGACGGCGATGAAGGCCCACGTGAGGTATAGCAGCCACTGGATGTACGGCGTCAGCTGAGGAATGAAGGCCAGCGCCATCACCCCCAGCAGCACCGGCATGGCGATTTCGGCGGGGTTGAAGCGCGAGTCGATGAGGTTTCTCATCAGGACTCGACCCTCCTGCTCCTCCTGGCGTGCCATGTCTCGCTGCCGGGTGGCGTAGTTGGCCTCACGGTCGCGCCGCCGAGCCTCCTTGGGGGACAGGCTGGGGTGGACGCGCTGGCGGCGCGCGGCTTCGGCGTCGCGCCGCGACGGCGTCGGCACATTCTTCTTGGCTTGCGGGTCGCGGGGCGCGGCGACCGGCTCCGGCGCGGGGGCCGGCTCCGACTTCTTGAACAGGGCCACGTGGGATCAGGTCCTTCTGGTGCGATGGCGAACTCGGCTCAGTCTAGATCAGGGGAAGGCCGGGGGCGGACGCCATCGCCAGGAGCCGCCCTCCGGCTAGGCTGTGACCGCTGCACGCCCCACGGAAGGACCCGAAGGAAGACCATGGCCGGCTTGTTCGAACGACTCAGGATCATCTTCAACGCCAAGGCCGACAAGGCCCTGGACAAGTGGGAGGATCCCCGCGAGACCCTCGACTACTCCTACCAGCGCCAGCTCGAACTGCTGCAGAAGGTGCGTCGCGGCGTCGCCGACGTGGCGACCAGCCGCAAGCGCGTGGAGCTTCAGGCCAACCAGCTCGACTCCGAAATGAAGAAGCTGGCACTGTCGGCGCAGCGCGCGCTCGAGGTGAACCGGGAGGACCTGGCCCGTGAGGCGCTGACCCGCAAGTCCGGGCTGCAAGGGCAACTCGACGACCTCATGCAGCAGCACGCGCAGTTGCAGGGCGAAGAGGAGAAGCTGGTGCGGGCCAGCACCCGGCTGCAGGCCAAGGTGGACGCGTTCCGCACCCGCAAGGAGACGATCAAGGCCACGTATTCGGCGGCCGAGGCGCAGACCCGCATCAACGAGGCGTTCACCGGCATCAGCGAGGAGATGGGCGACGTCGGCCTGGCGATTCAGCGCGCCGAGGACAAGACCGCGCAGATGCAGGCTCGCGCCGGCGCCATCGACGAACTGCTCGCCTCCGGTGCGCTGGACGACCCCACCAACACGTACAAGGACGACATCACCCGCGAGCTCGATTCGCTCGCCTCCTCGTCCCAGGTCGAGAACGAGCTGGCCGCTTTGAAGGCGTCTTTGGGGGCGCTCCCGTCCGGGTCGGCGCCTGCGGCTGCCCCGCAGCTGCCGGCGGGCGCTCAGGCCCCGGTGGATGCGACCGTCACCGAGGTCGAGACGAACGGCGGGGCCTCCCCGGCTCCCGGATCTCAGGGTTGACGCCATGATCGTCCGCATCCTGGGCGAAGGGCAGTACCGCCTCGACGACGCCGAGTTGGAGATCATCAACGCGCTGGACGACGATGTCGAGGCCGCGCTGGCCGAGGGTGATCCGGCCTGGGTGCAGCGGGCCATGACCCGTCTGCTCGCCGAGGTTCGCGAGCAGGGCACCCCGCTCGACGACGACCTCCTCATCGACTCCGACGTCATCTTGCCCGAGGCGGACACGCCACCCGAGCAGTTGCGCGACTGGGTCGGCGACACCGACGGTGCCGGGGGGTTGCTTCCCTAGTGCGCCTACTGATCTGCACCGATCGCCTCGGGGCCCTCGCGTCATCGGACGCGGGGGCCGCGTTGGGTCGTGCGTTCGTGGCCGTGAGGCCCGGCGTCGAGGTCGCGGTGGTTCCCCTGGCTGCGGGTGGCGACGACCTGCGTCAGGCGCTGGCCGAACTCGGGGACGACGCCGTCGTGGTGACCGGTCCTGCGGCCGACGCTCCCGAGCCCGGCATCGACACGCAGTCGTCGACGCTGGCGCTGGGACGCGACCTCGCCGCGGTCCTGGCCGACGGTCCTCGGCGCGTCGTGGTCGACCTCACGTCGGTGCGCACTCACGACGGCGGAGCGGGGCTGCTGGCTGCGCTCGGTGCCCGGGCGGACGTCCCGCTGGACGCCGGAGTCGGCGGTTTGTCGGGGCTCACCCATGTCGACCTCGACACGGCCCGCGAGGCGGTGGGCGCGACCGAGCTCGTCGCCGCGATCCACCCCGAACAGTTGGGCGACATGCTGCTGGGGCTACGGGGACTCACCGCGCGCCGCGGGCACGCCACGGGCGCGGATCCAGCACTCATGCTTGCCACGGACGCCTCCTTGGGGGCGCTCGCGGGTGCGCTGGGAGTTCAGGACGGCCCCGGCATGGGGGCGGCGGGAGGCGCCCTGGTCGCGTTGACCGCTCTGGGTGCCTGGTTCACCAGCGGGCCCGCGTTGTGCGCCCAGGTCGCCCACCTCGAGCAGACCGCCGCCGCGGCCGATGTCGTGGTCACCGGCGCCGATCACCTCGATTTCGTGCGACGCGGCGGTCCCGTGGTGGGGGAGGTCATCTCGCTGGCCGAGCGGACCTTGCGACCCTGTGTGGTGGTCGCGCGAACCGTGGAGGTCTCGTCTCGGGAGTTGCGGACCTTCGGGGCGGAGATCGCGTATGCGCTGGGCGGCGGACCGCTGCTCGACGCCGCCGAGCTGACCGCGCGGGCGGCGGGAATGGCCGGAAGCTGGACGTGGTGACGATGGTCACACTTCGCCCTGCCGCACAGGTGACCTAGACTGGCGGCAAGCAGCGTTGCCGCTTGGGTTCCTCTCCGCAGGTGCCCGCGGTCCCACAAGCACGAAGGAAGCACCCACATGAGCGTTGATCAGCAGCCGGAGGTTCAGGCCGACGGCATCATCCTGACCGAGGTCGCGGCCCGCAAGGTGTCCGATCTGGCCGCCAGCGAGGGCGAAGACGGCCTCTCGCTGCGCATCTCCGTTGCCCCCGGCGGCTGCTCGGGGCTGCGCTACCAGCTCGCCCTCGATGATCGCGAACTCGACGGCGACGTCGAGAAGGAGTGGTACGGCGTCAAGGTCGTCACCGACCGCATGAGCGCCCCCTACCTCCTCGGCGCGACGATCGATTTCGTCGACACCATCCAGCAGCAGGGCTTCACCATCGACAATCCCAACGCGGGCGGCTCCTGCGCTTGTGGTGACAGCTTCCACTGATCGAGCACCCTCGTGACCCAGGTCACGATCGGGACACAGTGTCCCCGACGCGGGCATCCGGTCGCCTCCCAGGAGGCGACCGGATGCCCGTTTGGGTTAGTGTGCCTACGTGCATCGACAGCTCGGCCGACCGTGTTTGCGCGGAACGGCTGACGATCAAGGGAAGGGTGTGACGTGGCTCTGATTCGAACCCGTCCGGCTCGCCGGGCCGTCGCCACTGTGGCCGCCGTCGGTAGCGCACTGGCGCTGAGCGGCTGCTCCCAGGCGACCGTGGAGCAGTGGACGCGATGGGGCCTTCCGGAGGCCGCCAGCGACCGTGCACCCTTCATCGGCAACCTCTGGAGCGGCGCCTGGATCGCATCGATGATCATCGGCGTCCTGGTCTGGGGGCTGATCGGGTACGCGATCATCCGGTTCCGTCGGCGCAGCCACGACGAGACGCCGAAGCAGACGCAGTACCACCTCCCGATGGAGATCCTGTACACGCTGGTGCCGTTCCTCATCATCGGCGTCCTGTTCTTCTTCACGGTGCAGGCGCAGAACGGCGTGCTCGCCAAGACCGAGTCGCAGAACCCCCACCAGATCGATGTCATCGGCCAGAAATGGTCGTGGACCTTCAACTACCGCGAAGCGGACAACCCTGCGATCGGCAGCGATGCCCACACGGTCGGCACCATCGAGACGATCCCGACCCTGTATCTGCCGCTGAACAAGCCCGTCCGGTTCAACTTGCAGTCGGCCGATGTGATCCACTCGTTCTGGGTGCCGGACTTCTACTTCAAGCTGGACGTCATCCCGGGCCACCCGAACAGCTTCGACGTCACCCCGACCAAACAGGGTGAGTTCCTGGGCAAGTGTGCCGAGTTGTGTGGCACCTACCACGCCCAGATGGTCTTCAACGTGAAGGTCCTCCCCGAGGCCGAGTACAACGCGGTGATCAAGGAGCTGGTGGCCTCCGGTCAGACCGGCGACCTGGTCGCCCCGTCCTTCCCCACCACCGGACCGAAGAAGGAGGGCTGAGGCCATGACTACCGCCGCACGGGTCGAGTCCAGCGTCGCGGTCGCCCAGCCGTCGCGTCGGCTGGGCAAGGGCGCATTGGTGTGGTCCTGGATGACCACCACCGACCACAAGGTGATCGCGAAGCTGTATGTGTGGACCGCCTTGGCGTTCTTCGCCTTCGGCGGTCTGCTGGCGCTCGCCATCCGCGCCGAACTGGCGTTCCCGGGTCTGCAGTACCTCAGCTACGAGACCTTCAACCAGTTCTTCACGATGCACGGCACGATCATGCTGCTGATGTTCGCGACGCCGATGTTCGCCGCCTTCGCGAACGCGTTGATGCCGATCCAGATCGGGGCCCCCGACGTCGCCTTCCCGCGCCTGAACATGTTCAGCTACTGGCTGTACCTGTTCGGCTCGCTCGTTGCGTGTGCGGGCTTCCTGAGCCCGGACGGCGCCGCTTCCTTCGGCTGGTTCGCCTACGTCCCGCTGTCGGATGCGATCAACAGCCCCGGAGCCGGTGGCAACCTGTGGCTGGTCGGCCTGTACATGCTGGGCCTGAGCTCGATCCTGGGCGCGGTGAACTTCATCACCACCATCGTGACGATGCGTGCGCCCGGTATGACCATGTTCCGCATGTCGATGTTCACCTGGAACATCCTGGTCACCTCGATCCTGATCCTGGTCGTGTTCCCCGTGCTGGCCGCCGGCCTGCTGGTGCTGCTGAGCGACCGCGTCCTGGGCACCCACATCCTTGACGCCGCAACGGGCGGTGCCATTTTGTGGCAGCACCTGTTCTGGTTCTTCGGCCACCCCGAGGTGTACGTCTTGGCGCTGCCGTTCTTCGGCATCGTGACCGAGATCATCCCGGTGTTCAGCCGCAAGCCGGTGTTCGGCTACATCGGCCTGGTCGCCGCCACGCTCTCGATCGGCGCCTTGTCGATCTCGGTGTGGGCCCACCACATGTTCGTGACGGGCGCGGTGAACCTGCCGTTCTTCTCCTTCATGACGTTCATGATTGCCGTCCCCACGGGCGTGAAGTTCTTCAACTGGATCGGCACGATGTGGAACGGCTCGATCCGCATGGAGAGCCCCATGCTCTTCGCGGTCGGATTCCTCACCACCTTCTTGTTCGGTGGCCTGACCGGCGTCATCCTGGCCTCCCCGCCGCTGGACTTCCAGGTGTCTGACACCTACTTCGTGGTCGCCCACTTCCATTACGTCCTGTTCGGCACCGTCGTGTTCTCGATGTTCGCCGGGTTCTACTTCTGGTGGCCGAAGTGGTACGGCTACAAGCTGGATGAGAAACTCGCCGTGCTTCACTTCTGGCTGATCTTCCTCGGATTCCACCTGACGTTCCTCGTGCAGCACTGGCTGGGTGTGGAAGGTATGCAGCGCCGGATCGCGGACTACCTGCCACAGGAGGGGTTCACACTGCTGAATCAGGTCTCCACCGTGGGGGCGTTCCTGTTGGGCATCTCGATGCTTCCGTTCATCTGGAATGTCTACAAGAGCCACAAGTCCGCGCCCCGCGTCACCGTGGATGACCCGTGGGGCTGGGGCCGTTCCCTGGAATGGGCGACCTCCTGCCCGCCGCCGCGGCACAACTTCACCTCGCTGCCGCGGATCCGCAGTGAGGCTCCCGCCTTCGACCTGCACTACCCGGAGATTTCTGGGCGCCGTGGCGTCGAGCAGCCCGAGTCCAAGCCCGCTCTCGAGGAGGAGGCGAACCGATGAAGACCGAAGCGAAGATCTTCCTCTTCTTGATCGCGTTCTTTGTGGTGGTCACCCCGGCCTACGCGGTGATCACCTGGCAGATGGGCCACTTCGAGGTCATCGGTACCACCGTGCTGGCCCTGACCTTGCTGTTCTGCCTGATGGTGTGGGGTCTGCTCATCGTCACGGGCCGGACAGTCGGGATGCGCCCAGAAGACCGCAAGGACGGCGAGATCGTCGAGAACGCGGGTGCCCTGGGCTTCTTCCCGCCCAGCAGCATCGTCCCGTTCTGGTCGACCGTCGCCATCACGGCGATGCTCCTGGGCGCCGTCTACGGATGGTGGATCAGCCTGCTCGGCGTCGGCCTCGGCATCTGGGCCGCCTGCGGCTGGGCCTACGAGTTCTACACGGGCGACTACAAGCACTGAGCCCGGACAACGCGGCCCCGGAACCAGCATGGTTCCGGGGCCGCGTTGTCGTGCGCGTAGCGCGGGCGCCGGCGTCCATGGCGCGGTTGGGTCGGGTTGCCCCTCGGTGCCGTCGTTGGAGCCCTGTCCGCCCGGACATCAGGAGGTGCCCTGGCCGCCAGAGCCTCAGGAGGTGCGGACGGCCCCGACTACCAGCTGACGTGGAGCGGGCGGCCTTCCTCGTAGCCGGAGCGTGACTGCACGCCCACCGTGGCCCGCGCGTGAAAGTCAGCAAGCGTCCGGGCGCCCGCGTACGTGCACGAGGAGCGGACTCCGGAGGTGATGAAGTCCATGAGGTCCTCGACGCCGGGCCGCGCGGGGTCGAGGTACATGCGC
>NZ_DAIOIA010000095.1:0-4731 GCF_036744435.1 Propioniciclava sp.
GAAATACCTGATGACCGACCTGTGGACCTCGGCCCGGAGTCGTGCCGGGTGTCATATGGAAGCGGACGTTCTGCCTACTGTCTCCTGGACGACGCGGACGGCTTGGCGTCAGCTCGCAGGCCACCCGGACGAGGGCGTGACGCCGGCGCAATGAGTGGCTGTCCGGTCAGCGTCCACAGCGGAGGAGCGGGTGTCACGGTCTTGCCCTCACCGCCCCGATTGGTGCGTTTCCCTGGGGAGGGTGAGTCGCAGGGTGGCGCCGGTGCCCTCCCCGTCGCTGGTGGCGGTGAGGCTGCCCCCGTGGGCTTCGGCGAGTGCTTTGGCGATGGTGAGCCCGATGCCGGATCCGCCCTTGTCGGCCTCCCTGGCGGCGTCGCCGCGGTAGAAGCGCTCGAAGATGTGCGCGAGTTGTTCGGCGGTCATGCCTTGGCCTGTGTCGGCGACGCTGATGGTCACGGCGTCCGGGGTCGAGGTTGACGTCACGTCGACTCGTCTCCCCTGGGGGGTGTGTCGGAGGGCGTTGGTGAGCAGGTTGCCGAGGATCTGGGCGACGCGCTGGGGGTCGGCTCGGACCGGCACGTCGTCGACTCGGACGGTGAGGGTGACGCCTTTGGTGTCGTAGGCGTGCCTGGCCTGACGGATCGCCGGCTCGACCAGATCGGTGAGCGGTTGCACGCTGGTCTGGAGTTCGATGCGTCCTTCTTCGGCTCGGGACACCTCGTCGAGGTCGCGGGCGAGCCGAGTGAGGCGTTGGGCTTGTTGCTCGACGACGGCTTGGGTGTTGTCGTCCCAGGTGAGGACACCGTCGGCGATCCCTTCGAGGTGGGCGTTGAGGGTGGCGATGGGGGTACGCATTTCGTGGGCCAGGTCGGACAGGAGGCGCCGGCGGGTGTTCTCGACGTCGCCGAGGCGGTCGGCCATGGTGTTGAACGTGTCGCCCAGGGTGCTCAACTCGGGGCCGCCGCCCGTGACGGTGACCCGGGCGTCGTAGTCGCCACGGCTGAGCCGGCCGGCCGCCTGGGTCAGGAGCTCGACGGGATGGCCGATGCGGCGGGTCAGGTACCACGAGATCCCGAGGGAGGCGGCGAGCGCGACCAGCAGCCCGACGGTGAGGGAGATCATGCTGGCGTCGGCGAAGGCGCGTTCGATGTGGACGATCTCGGGAGAGTCGGGCGGGTGGCCCGTGTCCAGGAGGTGGGCGTGGAACAGCGGTGGCCCGATGATCGCGGCGGTCAGGCCGGCGCTGGCCACGATGGCGAACAGGACGATGGCTTGGGCGACGAACAGCCTGGTGCCGAGCCGCCACGCTGCGATCGCCTCAAGCAGGCGGGTCACCCTCGTCCCATCCGGTAGCCGACGCCGCGGATGGTGGTGATGTAGCGCGGTTCGGTCGGGTCGTCGTCGAGTTTCTTGCGGAGGTTGGCGACGTGGACGTCCACGACGTGTTCGTCGCCGACCCACGCGGTGTCCCACACGGCGTCGATCAGTTGGCGGCGGCTGAGCGCCAAGCGGGGTTGGGCGGACAGGACGTCGAGGATGTCGAACTCGGTGCGGGTGAGGGCGACGGGGTGGTCGCCGATCCACACTTCGTGGCCGGCGGCGTCGATGCGCAGGTCGCCGAACACACGCTGATCCTCCACCGCGGGGGCGGCGGCGGGTGGGCGGCGGGGGCGCCGCAGCACGGTCTGGACGCGGGCGACGAGTTCGCGGTTGCTGAAGGGCTTGGTGAGGTAGTCGTCGGCCCCCACGGACAATCCGATGAGCCGGTCGACCTCGTCGCCGCGAGCAGTCAGGATCAGGATGTAGCAGTCGGAAAAGGTGCGGATCTGGCGGCACACCTCGATGCCGTCGAGGCCGGGCAGCCCGAGGTCGAGCACGATGACGTCGGGGTCCTCGGCCCTGGCCTGGTCGAGGGCCTCGGGGCCGGTGTGGGCCTGGCTGACCTGGTGGCCCGCGCGGGTGAGGTAGGACGCGATGACGGCGGCGAGTGCGCGTTCGTCATCGACGACCAGCACCTTGGTCGGCAGTGCACCTTCTCTGTTCATGTCAGCCAGTATGGCCGCGGCCGGCGCGCCGGCGGTCGGCGGGGCCGGGCTCTCGCGCGGGTCTTGATGCGATCTTGAGAAGGTCCCGGTCGGACGATGTGGCAGCGCCGGGCGCTGTGTCCAGCCGGTGTTCGAGCCAGCGCTGGAGGGACGCCGTTCTCTCGACCGCGCCGTGGAACCGTACGGCGCCTCCTATCGGGGAGGGACTTCGAGGCGGGATTGCGACCCCTTCGATTTGCGATTGGGTGCCGAGCGCGGCTGGGGTGTCAGGCGGGACCTGCATGGACGAGTGAGGTGAACGCCGTGCAGTTGGTTGATGGCCGCATCGGTAGGCGGGTGGGCTCGACGAGCTTGTCGACGGCCGACAAGGCCGTCGCAGCCTCGCCCAGCCGGCGTTGGCAGGGTTCGCTGGGCGACATCACCAGGTGGTCCGATCTTGACCGAACCTGAACCTGCGCCATACGGCGGCGCCACAGCAGGCGGCCACAGTGGCAGGAGGCCAGGAGAGGGGAGCGCTATGGGCTGGGAGATGTGGGTCCTCATGCTCATCGGCATGGCCGGCTTCTGGGCAGTGGTCCTGTTGGGCATCCGCGCGCTGTTCCTGGCGGGCGGAAAAGCGCCTGAGCCGCGATTCCGCGATGCACCCGAGAACGACGCCACCGCCGGGCGCTCGCAGCCTCGGGCTTCGGCCGAGCCGCCGGCCCGGACCGACTCCTCCTCAACGTCTCGAATAGCACCCATCGAAAGGCACCCATGACTGGCATGTCCCGACGCACGCTCCTGCTCGGCGGACTCGGCCTCGGCGCCGCCGCCCTGACGGGCTGCACCTCCGCGCCGGCCCCCGGCCCCGTCCCCTCCGCGTCTGGCCCGATGCCGACGCTCCCGCCGGCCACCCCGAGACCCGGGCAACGGATCGTCGAGCAGGTCTTGACCGCCAAGCCTGTGACCCTCGACCTCGGCGGACCCACCGTCCCTACCTGGGCTTACGGCGACACCGCGCCCGGTCCGCTCGTGAGGGCTACCGCGGGTGACTTCCTCCGGATACGTCTTGACAACCAGTTGCCCGCGGACACCACCATCCACTGGCACGGGATCCGGCTGCACAACAAGGCCGACGGTGTCCCCGGCATGACGCAGGACCCGGTCCCGGCCGGCGGGTCGTTCACCTACGAGTTCACCGCGCCGGATCCCGGCACGTACTTCTTCCACCCGCACGTCGGCGTTCAACTCGACCGCGGCCTGTACGCCCCCCTGATCGTCGACGACCCGAACGAGCCGGGAGCCTACGACGCCGAGTGGGTGGTCGTGCTGGACGACTGGGTCGACGGCACCGGCCGCACCCCCGACGACGTCCTCGCGAAGCTGATCGCCGACGGGGGCCCTGCCCCCAGCGGCGGCATGGGCGGCATGGGTGGGATGGGGGGCATGGACCACGGCGGTCACGGTGGCGGCAACGCTCCGCAACCGTGGGGGGATGCCGGCGACGTCACCTACCCCTACTTCCTGATCAACGGACGCGTCCCCACCGCACCCGACACGTTCGAGGCCAAGCCGGGCCAGCGCGTCAGGATCCGGCTGATCAATGCGGCGTCCGACACGATCTTCACGGTCGCGCTCGGCGGCCACCGACTGACGGTGACCCACGGCGACGGCTTCCCCGTGGAACCGCGGGAGGTCGACGCCCTCTACCTCGGCATGGGCGAGCGCTACGACGCCCTCGTCACCCTCGACGACGGCGTGTTCCCCCTGGTGGCTCGTCCGTTCGGCAAGACCGAGGGCGGCCAGGGCTTGGCCCTGGTCAGGACCGGTTCGGGTCAGGCCCCCGGCCCCGACGTGTCGCCCGCCGAACTGGCCGGGCGCATCCTGCTGGCCACCGACCTGCGTCCCCACGAGTCGGTGAGGCTGCCTTCACGATCGCCGGACGCCACCGCGCACATGTCGTTGGAGGGGTCGATGAGCCCGTACCGGTGGGGCATCAACGGGGCCCCGTTCGGGCAGAACCAGCCGCTCACCGTGCGTGAGGGGCAACGGCTGCGGCTCAACGTGATGAACATGACGATGATGACCCACCCCCTGCATCTGCACGGGCACACGTTCGCGCTGCCGTCGGGGCTGCGGAAGGACACGGTGCTGTTGGCGCCGATGCAGTCGATGGCGCTCGACCTGGACGCCGACAACGTCGGTGACTGGATGGTCCACTGCCACAACATCTATCACGCCGAAGCGGGCATGATGATCGGCCTGCTCTACCGCGGCTGAGCGGGAACGTTGACGCGACCTTGACGGTTCCCACAACCAGACCCGACCTTCGTCGACCAGCCTCGTTGGTGTAACGATCCGACCGACGTCAAGGAGTCCCTGCCATGAATCACGACCACACCGACCACCGCACCGCCCCGCCGGCCGGCAGCGACCCGTACGACCGGTTCGCCGCCGACCCGTTCGCGCCGACCACCCCGGCACCGCCCGTTGGGCAGCAGGCCCCTACGGCCCAGCCCGTGCGGCACCGGTGGTGGATGCACCTGCTGATGTGCGCCCCGATGCTGGCTGTCGTCGGATTCCTCGTCGCCACCGGGGCGGCGGGCGGCGGCGTCATCGGCTACGCCCTGCTGTGCATGGCGATGATGGGCGCGATGATGCTGTTCATGAACCAGGGCTCCGCTGGCGGCCACAAGCATTGACCCCG
>NZ_DAIOIA010000095.1:4831-11869 GCF_036744435.1 Propioniciclava sp.
CTGACAGGAGAATGTGATGAACCTGAACTCCACCGCCGAGTCGGTCGTGCTGCACGTGGGTGGCCTGCACTGGGCCACCACCGCCCACGGCGTCGAACAGACCCTCCTGACCCGGCCAGGCGTGCTGGCGGTCGACGCGAACGCGATCTCGCAGACGGCGACCGTCACGTTCGACCCGACGCGGACCGACGTCGCCGAACTTCAGGGCTGGGTGCGCGAGTGTGGCTACCACTGTGCCGGCGAGTCACAGCCCACCCACGTGTGCGTTCCCCGCATCGAACCGGCAGGTCATCCCGGCGGGCACGCAGCCCCGGACGCCCACGCGCGGCACGGCGGCCCCGGAACCACGGTGCCGCACGGTCATGGGGGGCACGACCAGGCGGCGAGCCACGCCGCGGGGGTGGTGATCTCGCCGCATGACGCGATGGGTCATGGCGGTCATGGGGGGATGTCGATGGACGCCATGGTCGCCGACATGCGCAACCGGTTCCTGGTCGCGGCGGTGCTGTCGGTGCCGATCACGTTGTTCTCCCCGATGGGACGCGACATGCTCGGCTTCGGGCTGCCGGCGCCGTTCGGGTTGCGGGACGAGGTGTTCGCCCTGGTGTTGTCGCTGCCGGTGGTGTTCTACGCGGGCTGGATCTTCTTCGACGGGGCTTTCCGCGCCCTGCGGAACCGGACGCTGGACATGATGGTGCTGGTCGCGATCGCGATCGGCGCCGGGTGGCTGTACAGCCTGTACGTCACGCTCACCGGTGGTGGCGAGGTGTTCTTCGAGGCGGCCGCGGTGCTGACCACGTTCGTCTTGTTGGGGCACTGGTTCGAGATGCGGGCCCGCGGCGGCGCGAACGACGCCATCCGGGCGTTGCTGGACCTGGCGCCGCCGATGGCGACGGTGATTCGTGACGGGGTCGAGGCCGACGTGCCCACCAGCGAGGTGCTGGTCGGCGACCTGGTGCTGGTCCGTCCCGGCGCGAAGGTGCCCGTCGACGGCGTCGTCCGGGAGGGCCGTTCCGAGGTGGACGAGTCGATGGTGACCGGGGAGTCCTTGCCGGTCGACAAGACGGTCGGTTCAGCGGTGGTGGGGGCGTCGATCAACACCACGGGGACGCTGCGGGTGGAGGCCACCAAGGTGGGCGCGGACAGCGCCCTGGCGCAGATCGTCGCGCTGGTGCAGCAGGCGCAGAACTCGAAGGCCCCCGGCCAGCGGCTCGCGGACCGGGCGGCGTTCTGGCTGGTGCTGGTGGCCATCATCGGAGGAGGGCTCACGTTCGGGGCCTGGCTGCTGGCCGGCGCGTCGGTCCAGACGGCGATGCTGTTCGCGATCACGGTGGTGGTCATCACCTGCCCCGACGCCCTCGGACTGGCGACGCCGACCGCGATCATGGTCGGCACCGGTCTGGGCGCCAAGCGAGGGGTGTTGTTCAAGAACGCCACCGCCCTGGAGACCTCCGCGAAGGTCAACACGGTGGTGATGGACAAGACCGGCACGCTCACCCGCGGCGAACCCGAGGTGACCCAGGTCATCGCCGTCGGGGGCGACCCCCACCTCGACCTGGTCGCGGCGGTGGAGCGCGAATCCGAACACCCGCTCGCGGCCGCCGTGGTCACCCATGCCGACGCCCTCGGCGTCGCGACCCGTAAGGCTGCCGAGTTTCGCAACGTGCCCGGCCACGGGGCCACCGCCGTCGTCGACGGACTGGACGTTGCGGTCGGGAACCGGCGGCTCATGGAGTCCCTCGGTGTCGACCTGTCGGCGGCGGGGCCGATCCGCGAGCGGGTCGCCGCCCAGGGCCAGACCGCCGTGTTCGCCGCGGTGGACGGCCGCATCGTGGCGGTCATCGGGTTGGCGGACGCCCCCCGCGAGACCTCCGCCCGGGCGGTCGCGGCGTTGCACGACCAGGGAGTGCAGGTGGTGATGCTGACCGGGGACAATCAGGCGACCGCACAGCGGATCGCCGCCCAGCTGGGGATCGACACGGTGATCGCGGACGTGCTGCCCGGCGACAAGGCCGCCCATGTGGCCGATCTACAACGCCAGGGGCGGGTGGTGGCGATGGTCGGTGATGGTGTCAACGACGCCCCTGCTCTGGCCCAGGCTGACGTGGGGGTCGCGATCGGGGCGGGCACCGATGTGGCGATCGAGACGGCCGACCTGGTCCTCATGCGGTCGGACCCCCTCGACGTGCCGACCGCCCTGACCATCGGCCGTGGCACGCTGCGGAAGATGCGGCAGAACCTGGGCTGGGCGGTCGGTTACAACGTGGTCGCCCTGCCGATCGCGGCCGGCGTGTTTGCCGGCGTCGGGCTGACCCTACGGCCAGAGATCGCTGCGCTGTCGATGTCCGGTTCGAGCCTGATCGTCGCTGTCAACGCCCTGCTGCTGAAGCGGTTGCGGCTCCCCGACGAGTCCCAGCGCCGACCAGGCACCCCGGCCGCGCAGGCTGCGTCGGGATCTTGACGCGACCTTGATCCGATCCTGCCGATCCGGACACGAGTCCCGCCTAACCTGACACCAGAAGCGGTACCCCTGGGGGGTATCAGGACAAGGTGAGGTGGTTGTGATGAGTTGGCTCGTCATCGGCGGCGCGGTGGTCGTCACCGGGTTGTTGTGGTGGTTCTTCTTCGGTCCGAAGCGGGCCGGACAGGTGAGCCTGGAGGACGGCGTCCAGGTGGTCCGGGTCACCGTGGACGGTGGCTACAGCCCGGACGTGATCGAGGGCGTCCGCCCGGGCATACCGGTCAGGCTCCTGTTCGACCGGCAGGAGAGCGGTGAGTGCACCTCGCGGGTGGTCATGCCCGACTTCAAGGTCAACGCAGCGCTGCCGGCGTTCCGGACCACGGCGGTGGAGTTCCTTCCCACCGAAACGGGGGAGTACCGGTTCGCGTGCGGGATGAACATGGTGTCCGGGGTGGTCCGTGTCAGCGGGAACCCCCCGGCCGATACCCAAGGCGACGGGACCATGGTGGAGCAGCCCTCCCGGCCGGTGGACGGAACGACCGCGGCCGGCGGCACCGCCCCCGACGCGGAGGCGGAGGAGGCTGAGCGTGCCGCCGAAATCCGCGACTTGACCCGCCGGCTGCTGGTGGGTGCGGTGCTGTCGGCGCCGGTGCTGGTCGCGGTGATGGCGGTGGAGTTGTTCCAGGCGATGTGGGTTCCCGAGTTCCTGATGAACCCGTGGCTACAGCTGGCGTTGATCGCTCCGGTGATGTTCTATACCGGCTGGCCGATCCACCGGACCGGCTGGAAGGCGCTGTCGCACCGGACCGCCGACATGAACTCGCTGATCACCTTGGGCACGTTTGCCGCCTTCGGCTACAGCCTGGTGGTCACGTTCCTGCCCTGGCTGCTGCCCGACGCACTGCGGCACGTCTACTACGAGGCGGTCGGGGTGATCATCACCCTCATCCTGCTCGGACGCCTGCTCGAGACAAAGGCCAAGGCCGGCACCGGTGAGGCCATCCGCGCTCTGATCGGGCTGCAGCCCCGCACCGCCCGGGTTGAGCGCGACGGTGCCGAACTCGAGGTCGGCGTTGATGAGGTGCGGGTCGGAGACATCGTGCTGATCCGGCCCGGGGAGAAGCTCCCGGTCGACGGCGAGGTGACCAGCGGCTCCTCCTCGATCGATGAGTCGATGGTGACCGGCGAATCCATGCCGGTGACCAAGTCCGTCGGTGACACCGTGATCGGCGCCACCATCAACACCACCGGCGCCCTGCGCTACCGGGCCACCAAGGTCGGCGCCGACACGATGCTGGCCCAGATCATCAAGCTGGTCCGCGAAGCCCAGGGCTCCAAGGCGCCCATCCAGCGGCTCGCCGACCAGGTGTCCAGCTACTTCGTGCCCGCGGTGATCGTGATCGCGGTGTGGACCTTCGTCGCGTGGGTGCTCGTCGGCCCGCCGCCGGTGTTCATCTTCGCGCTCGTCGCCGCGGTGTCGGTGCTGATCATCGCCTGCCCGTGCGCCTTGGGGCTCGCCACTCCCATGTCGATCACCGTCGGCACCGGCAAAGGGGCCTCGCACGGCATCCTGATCCGCTCCGCCGAAGCCTTGGAGACCGCCCACAAGTTGCAGACGATCATCCTCGACAAGACCGGCACCCTGACCCGCGGCGTCCCGGCCCTCACCGACGTCATCCCCGTGACCGACGGGGGTGAGGACCGCCTCCTGGCCGCTGTCGCCGGGGTCGAGCGCGCCTCCGAGCACCCGCTGGCGGCCGCGATCGTGGCCGGGGCGACCGAGCGCGGGCTCGCTGTGCCCGAGGTCGACGGGTTCGAGTCCGTCACCGGCCAAGGGGTGATGGCGCGGGTCGACGGGCGGCGCGTGCTGGTCGGCAATCGCCGGCTGCTGGACGCGTTCGGGGTGGACGCGGCCGTCCTGCTCGCCGCCCACGACCGGCTGGCCGCCGAAGGCAAGACCGCGATGCTGGTCGCGGTCGACGGACACCCCGCCGGCGTCGTTGCTGTAGCCGACACCCTCAAGGAAGGCGCCCCGGCGGCGGTCGCAGCCCTCCAGGCCCGCGGCATCGAGGTCGTGATGATGACCGGTGACAACCGGCACACCGCCGCCGCGATCGCCCGCCAGGTCGGCATCACCCGCGTCGTCGCCGAGGTCATGCCCGACCACAAGGCCGCCGAGGTCCGGCGCCTGCAGGCCGACGGCAAGGTGGTCGGCATGGTCGGCGACGGCATCAACGACGCCCCCGCCCTCGCCCAGGCCGACGTCGGGTCGGCGATCGGGACCGGCACCGACGTCGCGATCGAGTCCTCCGACATCACGTTGGTCTCGGGGGCACTGGTGGGCATAGTGACCGCCGTCGACCTGTCCCGGGCCACCATGCGCAACATCAAGCAGAACCTGGTGTTCGCGTTCCTGTACAACATCCTGGGCATCCCGATCGCCGCCGGCGTGCTCTATCCGGCGTTCGGGATCACCCTCAGCCCGATCATCGCCGCCGCCGCGATGGCACTGTCGTCGCTGTCGGTGGTCGCCAACGCGAACCGGCTCCGCCGGTTCACCCCCCGTCCACTGGCTGCCACCACCCAGGTGGCCGGCGTCGACCCGCTCGTCGAGGTGGGCGGCAGCGTCGAAGCCTCACACCACACCCAACGAAAGGAAACCACCATGTTCGGCCTGTTCGGCAAGAAGAAGGACACCACCGCCAAGGTCGTCGACCCGGTCTGCGGCATGAAGATTGATCCGACCGACGCGGCCGCCACCCGCGACCACGACGGCACCACGATCTACTTCTGCTCCAAGGGCTGCGCCGAAACCTTCGACGCGGACCCGCACCGCTACGCGCATGGACCCTCCGGCGCCGGCCACCACTGACCCGGGCGCTTCCGCCCCTGCAGCCCACGGGAGTGCGTCGGGCCCACGGACCCGACGTGCCCTGCTGGGCCGGCTGCGGCGCATCGAGGGGCAGGTCCGCGGGATCGCCCGGATGGTCGACGGCGACGCCGACTGCATCGAGATCCTCACCCAGGTGGCCGCAGTCACCCACGCCCTCGAAGCCGCAGCCCTGATGCTGGTCGACCAACACCTCCGCGACTGCCTGCAGCGGGGGGCAGCCACCACCCTGGCCGACGAGCAGACAAAACAGGTGGAGCAGGCCCTCCGGGCCGTCGAACGGCTGCTCCGCACTTGAAGCTGGTCCTGCGTGTGAAGAGGGCGGGTGGGTCGCGAACGCGACCCCCCGCCCTTGCGCGTCACGCCTCCGTCGGGCCGCCCGCGGGGGCAGGGCCTCGATCAGGCTGTGCCGACCGGTCGGCCGCCCGGCAGGTCATACCACTCCTGCAGCCAGTCCTGCATCTGCGCGATCTCGGCCAGTTGGGCGTCTCGGATGTCGCTGCACAGGGTCAGCAGTTCGTCGTGCTCGGCGTTCGCCAGGCACTTCTCGGCCTCCCGGATCGCACCCCGGTGGTGGCGGATCATCGACCGCAGGAACGCCACCTCGAACTCCTCGCCGTCCAGGTCGTGGAACCGGTGCATCGACTGCATCCCAGTCATGTCCGGCTCGTGGGAGATGCCGTACCAGTCCTCCAGCCACTGCTGCATGGTCGCGATCTCGGCCGACTGGGTGGCCACGATCGACTCACACGTCGCTGCGAGCTCGTCGTGGACCGCCTTCTCGACGCACATCTCGGCCATCATCACCGCCATGTGGTGGTGGTCGATCATCCCGGTCAGGAAGTCGACCTCGAACCGGGCCGCCTGATCGGACGCCGCCGGTGCGCTCGCCTGCGCCGGTGGTGCGGCCGCCACCGCCACCCCGGTCAGGGCGCCGGTCGCCAACAGGGCCGCAGTCAAGCCGGACGCCACCCGTCGG
Organism: Propioniciclava sp.; assembly: GCF_036744435.1. NCBI lineage: Bacteria > Bacillati > Actinomycetota > Actinomycetes > Propionibacteriales > Propionibacteriaceae > Propioniciclava > Propioniciclava sp. The sequence continues at coordinate 11,162 of NZ_DAIOIA010000095.1, forward strand.
GTCAGGTTCGTGTGTTCCATCATGCCTCCCTTGGTTGTTCGCCTCAGGTGTGAGGATGGGCATCGACGCTACCCACCGGGGTTTCGCGGCGTCGAGCCCCGGATCGGGGTTCTTGGCCGAATCTTGAGGTTTTCGCCAGGCACCCCCGCCCAGTTTCATCGGCTTCTTGACGTGATCTTGGCTGCCGCTCAGGGGGCCCTTGACCCCGGCCCGCGACAGTGGGAGCCGGCGTGCCACGCGGGTGCGTCGCTTGATGGAGGAGTCTCGCCGTGTGGCCGGTGTTGTTCTCAGTGTTCGGAATCCAGATCCAGTCGTACGGGGTGAGCAAGGCCCTCGCGGCGCTGGTCGCCGCGTGGCTGCTCGGCCGGGCCTTCCGCCGGCTCGGCTTCCCGGTGGAGCAGGCGCACTCGCTGGTTCTGTGGGCGGCGGTGTGGGGGTTCGTGGCCGCCAAGGTGTACTTCCTGATCGACAACCGCGCCCAGTTCAGCTGGCACCTGCTCGGTAGCTCGGGGTTCGTCTGGTACGGCGGGCTGATCGGCGGCATCCTCACCGTCGTCGTCCTGACCCGCCGCTACCGGCTGCCTCTGGCCAGCGTGGCCGGCGCGACCGCGCTCCCGCTGTCGGTGGCGTACGGGATCGGCAGGATCGGCTGTTTCCTGGCGGGCGATGGCACCTACGGCACGCCGACCGACCTGCCCTGGGGGATGG
>NZ_DAIOIA010000096.1:0-11831 GCF_036744435.1 Propioniciclava sp.
GGCGGCCAGACTCCCTCAGCCCGCGTTCACAACGTCACGGGGAAGTTCAGCTAGGGGGACCGTAGTCGACCGAAGGAGTCCGATGACCCTCAGCCCGCGCGAGCTCGCTCAGCTCGTCGATCACACCCTGCTCGCCCCCACCGCCAGCATCGCCGACGTGGCGGAGTTGGCCCGCGAGGCCGCCGAGCTGGGCACGTACTCGATCTGCGTGTCGCCCTCGATGCTGCCGCTGCCGTTCACCCCGAGCGTGAAGGTGGCGACGGTGGCGGGGTTCCCCTCGGGCAAGCACACCCCGGCGGCGAAGGCGTTCGAGGCTGCCGAGTCGGTGCGGCACGGGGCCGACGAGGTCGACATGGTCATCGACATCGGCGCCCTGAAGGCCGGGGACGCCGCCCACACCCAGGCGGAGATCGCAGCCGTCCGCGAGGCCATCCCCGCCCCGGCGGTGCTCAAGGTCATCATCGAGTCCGCCGCGCTGACCGACGAGGAGATCGTGGCCGCCTGCCAGGCCGCCGAAGCGGCGGGCGCCGACTTCGTGAAGACCTCGACGGGCTTCCACCCCGCCGGCGGGGCGTCCACGCACGCGGTGGCCCTGATGCGGGCCACCGTCGGGGATCGGCTCGGCGTGAAGGCGTCCGGCGGCATCCGGGACTGGGAAGCCGCGCAGGCGATGGTGGCCGCGGGCGCCTCCCGGTTGGGGCTGTCCGGCACGGCGGCCGTCCTGGACGGCGGTACCTCGACCGGCTACTGACGCAGACCACGAGGGGGCCCGGCCTGCTGGCCGGGCCCCCTCGTGCGTCGTTTCGTGCCGGGCTCGGCCCGGCAACACGTCAGCCGAGCAGCACCGAGCGTGCCGCCGCCAGCCGGGCGACCGGGACCCGGAAGGGCGAGCAGGACACGTAGTCCAGCCCGACCGAGTTGAAGAACTCGATGGAGGCCGGGTCGCCGCCGTGCTCCCCGCACACCCCCGTCTTCAGGGTCGGCTTGGAGGAGCGCCCCTTCTCGACGCCGATCGCCACCAACTGGCCGACGCCGTCGACGTCGAGCGACTCGAAGGGGTTCTTCTCGATCACCTCGGTGTCCACGTACGCCCCCAGGAAGCCCGCCTCGGCGTCGTCACGCGAGATGCCGATGCCCGTCTGGGTGAGGTCGTTGGTGCCGAAGCTGAAGAAGTCCGCCTCGTGCGCGATCTGGTCCGCCGTCAGCGCCGCCCGCGGGATCTCGATCATGGTGCCCACCAGGAAGTCCAGGCGCTTGCCCGCCTTCGCGAACTCGTCCTCGACGGCCGCCACGACGATCTCCCGCTGCGCCTTCAGCTCCGATTCGTAGGCCACCAGCGGGATCATGATCTCGACGCCGACGGTCTCCCCCTCACGCTCCAGCACCGCCAGCGCCGCCTTGATGATGGCGCGGGCCTGCATGTCGGGGATCGACGGGTACAGCATGGCGAGGCGGCAGCCGCGGGTGCCGAGCATCGGGTTCTGCTCGTGCAGCTTCTTGACCTGGGCCAGCGTGGCCCGCTCGGCGGCCAGCCGCTGCTCGTCGGCGCCGGTCAGCTCCAGTTCCTTCACCAAGACGCTCTGGTCGACCAGGTTCGGCAGGAACTCGTGCAGCGGCGGGTCGAGCAGCCGGACCGTGACCGGCAGGCCCTTCATCGCGGTGAAGATGGCCTCGAAGTCGGCCTGCTGCATCGGCAGGATCTCGGCGAGGGCGGCCGCGCGCTGCTGTTCGTTCTCCGCGAGGATCATCTTCCGCACCGCAGGCAGCCGGTCGGCGGCCATGAACATGTGTTCCGTGCGGGCCAGGCCGATGCCCTCGGCACCCAGTTCGCGTGCCTTGGACGCGTCCTCGAAGTTCTCCGCGTTGGCACGGACGCCGAGGCGCCGCACCGCGTCGGCCCACTGACCGACCTTCTCGAAGTCCTCGTTGATGGACGGCGGCACCAGGGGCAGCGCCCCGGCGAACACCTCCCCCGTGGAGCCGTTGAGCGTGAGGACGTCGCCGGTGCCGTAGGTGACCCCGCCGATGGCGACGGTCTGCCCGATCGGATCGATCTTGATGCCGGGCGCGCCCGCGACGCAGGTGATGCCCATGCCGCGCGCCACCACCGCCGCATGCGACGTCATGCCGCCGTGCGCGGTGAGGACGCCCTGGGCGACCATGACGCCGTGAATGTCGTCGGGGGTCGTCTCGTAGCGCACCAGGATGACGTGCTCGCCGCGGCCGCCGCGCTCGGCGGCATCGTCGGCATCGAAGGACAGTGCGCCGACGGCCGCTCCCGGCGAGGCGGGCAGGCCCTTCACGATGGATGCGGCCGTGTGGTCGGGATCGATGCCGGGGTGCAGCAGGGCGTCCAGGTCGGTCGGGTTGATGCGCAGCAGGGCCTCGTCGGTCGTGATCAGGCCCTCGTCGACCATGTCCACCGCGGTCTTGACCGTCGCAGCAGCCGTCCGCTTGCCGTTGCGGGTCTGCAGCATGTAGAGCTTGCCGTCCTCGATGGTGAACTCCATGTCCTGCATGTCGCGGTTGTGGAGTTCGAGCTTCTCCATCGTCGCCAGCAGGTCGTGGAAGGCCTGCGGCAGGACGCCCTCCATCTCGGCGAGCGGACGGGGGGTACGGATGCCCGCGACGACGTCCTCGCCCTGGGCGTTGGTGAGGAACTCGCCGTAGAGCTCCTTGACGCCCGTGGAGGGGTTGCGGGAGAAGCAGACGCCGGTCGCGGACGTCTCGCCGCGGTTGCCGAACACCATCTCCTGCACGTTGACGGCGGTGCCGAGGTCACGGCTGATGCCCTGGGACTTGCGATACACCTCGGCACGCGGGTTGAGCCAGCTGGCGAACACGGCGTTGACGGCGCGCAGCAACTGCTCCTTCGGGTCGGACGTCCAGTCTCCGCCCAGTTCCCGATTGGCGAGTTCCTGGAACTGCCGGGTCAGTTCCTTCAGATCGGCCGCGCTGAGATCGGTGTCTTGTTCGACGTCGCGGGAGAACTTCATGGCGGTGAGGGCGTCCTCGAAGACGTGCGGGGAAATGCCCTCCACGACCTCGCCGTACATCTGAATGAATCGGCGGTAGCAGTCCCAGGCGAACCGTTCGTTGCCGGCGAGCGCGGCGACCGCGTCGACGGTGTCGTCGGAGATGCCGAGGTTGAGGATCGTGTCCATCATGCCGGGCATGGAGAACACGGCGCCGGAACGCACGGAGACGAGCAGCGGGTTCTGCGCGGACCCCAGCTTCTTGCCGGTGCGCTCCTCCAGGCGCGACAGCCCGGCGTCGATCTGCTCGGCCAGGCCGTCGGGCCACGTTCCGCCGTTGTTCATGGCGGCGACGCACGCCTGCGTGGTGACCGTGAAGGCGTCGGGCACAGGCACGCCGATCTTGTTCATCTCGGCGAGGTTGGCTCCCTTGCCACCCAAGAGGCTCTTGAGGCTGACGTCGCCCTCACTGAGGTCGTGGACGTACTTGGTCTGGTCGGTCATGTACTGCCGTCTCCTTCGCGTGCTCCGTGCACCTCAGCGTGCGCCTTGCGGCCTCCGGACGGCGGAGCAATCCGTTCCGGATGTCTCGCACCAACGGTAGTGCCTTTGATTCCCAGCGGAAGAACGTGAGCCCGCGAATCACGGGTGGACACCACAAAAAAGGGCATCAACGACACACGGTAGTATGACGGCCATGCCCCTGGATCCGGTCTCGACGCTGATGCTGGAGGAAGCGGGGTCCTTGCCCGGCCGCGTTCTCGTCGTGGACGATCCCGACGGGGCGCTCGTGCGCGCGGTGGCCGACACCGGCGCGCAGGTGCGGGCCTGGAACGACGACGTGCGGGAGGAGAACGGGGTCCCCCTCGAAGCCCGGCTCACCGGGTCGATCGCGGACTGGGCGCCCGACCTGGTGCTGTGGCGGCTGCCCCGCTCGCTGGGAGCGCTCGAGGACTACGCGCAGACCTTGGCCAACGAACTCCCAGCGCACGCGCGGGTCCTGGCCGGCGGCCGGATCAAGCACATGACGCCGGGCCAGAACACCGTCCTGGGCCGCTCGTTCGCCGACGTGTCGGCCAGCCTGGGACGGCAGAAGTCACGCGTCCTGCGGGCCTCGTCTCCGCTCCCCGGGCCGCAACGCTGGCCGCAGCGCCGCTACCTGCCCGAGGTCGGGCTGACCGCGGTCGCCCACGGCGCGGTGTTCGCGACCAACCGGCTCGACCCGGGCACGCACCTGCTGCTGCGGACGCTAGCCCGCGTCGCTTCCGAGCCTGAGGGCTCGATCCGGCAGACGCGGGGTACCGCGCTGGACCTGGGCTGCGGCTCCGGCCTGATCGCCGCCTGGCTGGCGTCCGTAGGATGGGTGACGACGGCCACCGACGTCTCCCGGCAGGCGCTGTTGTCGGCCCAGCTCACCGCCCACGCGAACCACACCGAGGTCGCGTTGCGCCGGGCCGACGGGCTGGCGGGGGTGGCCCCCGACAGCTTCGACCTGATCGCCTCCAACCCGCCCTTCCACCGGGGCGCGGCCAAGGACTCCGCTCCCGCGTTCGCCATGATCGCAGCGGCGAAGACGGTGCTGCGTCCGGGCGGGGAACTGTGGCTGGTGTTCAACAGCCACCTGCCCTATCTTCCGGCGCTGCGACGACACGTCGGTCCCACCAACATCGAGGCGCAGGACCGGTCCTTCATCGTCACCCGGTCCCTGAAGGAGCCCACCGGATGAGCGGTCGCGCCACCCGCACCGGTGGGTGCCGAACCAGCACGGTGCCTGGGCGATGCTCGTGACCCCGTTCGGGTTCGGGCTCGTGCTCGCGGTGCGGGCCGGGACGGCCGGGGGCTGGCTCGTGCCGCTGTTCGCCTGCTGGATCCTGGGCTACTTCGCCTTCCATGACGCCTCCTTGTGGCTCAAGGCCGCCCCAGCCCGCCGTGGCCGCTACGTGCCGCCGCTCCTCACGTACGCGGGGGCGAGCGCCGTCGCGGGCCTGGTGAGCCTGGCGTGGGCGGGGTGGGCGCTGGCATGGTGGGCGCTTGCCTACCTTCCGCTGCTGCTGCCCACGCTGTGGCTGGCCTCGCGCCGCCAGGAACGGGCCACCGTGGGCGGGGCACTGACGGTGGCGGCCGCGTGCCTGATGGCGCTGGTGGTGCGTTTCCCCGACCCCCGCACCCTGCCGGGGTCGGACTGGCTCGATCCCGTTCTCGTCAGCGGCGGCCTGTTCGCCTGCTTCTTCGGCACGGTGCTCTACGTCAAGACCAACATCCGGGAGCGCGGCAGCCGGGGGTTCCTGGCGGCGTCGATCGGCTGGCATGCGGCAGCCACCCTGCTGGCGGGGCTGCTGGCGTCCGGGGGTGTGCTGCCCTGGTGGTGGACTGCGTTCTTCGCGGCGACGACCCTACGGGCCGCCTGGGTGCCGCGGCTGGGCTGGACGGCCAAGCGGCTGGGCCTGGTGGAGGTGGCGTTCACCGCGGCCCTGGCCTGCGCCTTCGTGCTCGGCTGAGCGCCTCCGCCCGCGCATCGCCCCGGACCGCTAGGTTGCTCGCGTGAACGACACCGCGACCCGCCGCAACCGGTGGACCTTCGCCCTCGGCACGCTGGGCCGCGACATGGTCTACACGATGATGGCGCTGTTCCTCATCGTGTTCCTGACCGAGGTCCTCGACCTGGACGACACGACGTTGTGGTGGGTCAACGGGATCCTGCTGGCGACGCGCATCTTCGACGCGTTCACCGACATCATCATGGGCGGCATCATCGACAACACCTCCACCCGGTGGGGCGCCTACAAGCCGTGGATCGCCCTCGGTGCCGTCCTCACGGGCGCACTGACCCTGGTGCTGTTCAGCGACCACGGCCTCAACGGTGCCGCGTTCGTGGCCGCGTTCGCCCTGATCTATCTCGCCTGGGGGCTGTCGTTCACCATGAACGACATCGGCTACTGGTCCATGCTGCCCTCGCTGACCCGCGACGGCTCCGAACGCGAACGCATCAGCGCTCTGACCAAGATCTTCGCGACGATCGGGCTGTTCGTCACGGTCGTCGCGATCATTCCGGTCACGACGGCGCTCGGCGGTGGCGCCGCCGCGTGGACGACGTTCGCCGCGATCGCGGTCACGATCATGCTGGTCGGCCAGTGCATCACGCTGCTGGGCGTCCGGGAGCCGTCGACGGCGGCCGCACGGGAGCACACCCCCCTGCGGGAGCTGTTCTCGATCGTCTTCCGCAACGACCAGTTGGTGTGGACGGCCACCGCGATGATGCTGTTCCTCATCGGTTACAACACGACCACCAGCTTCGGGGTCTACTTCTTCAAGTACGCCTATCGCGACGAGGCCATGTATGCCCCGTTCGCCGCCATCTTGGGCGTCGCGCAGCTGCTGGGATTCGCCCTGTTCCCGGTGCTGCGGCGCCGGCTCTCGCGGCGCAGCTTGTTCACCCTCGCCATGGGTCTGGTCGTCGCCGGCTACGTGGTGTTCTTCTTCTCCCCCATGAACCTGATCCCCATCGGCCTGGCCGGCCTCCTGATGTTCGCCGGGCAGGCCCTCGTCGTGGTGCTGATGATCGTCAACCTGTCGGACTGCATCGAGTACGGGGAATGGAAGCTGGGCCGGCGCAACGGGGCGGTCACGTTCGCCGTCCAGCCGTTCATCAACAAGATCGGGGGCGCCGTGGCCACCGCGATCGTGGGCGCCACCTTGATCGTGACGGGCATCAACACCGCCGCCACCCCGGACGACGTCACCGCCGAAGGCCTCCTGGGGCTGCGGGTGATGATGCTGTTCTTCCCGCTGGCCCTGATGCTGGTCAGCTACCTGGTGTACCGCCGCGGCTACCGCATCGACGAGGCGTTCCGCGAGCGGATCCTGGCCGACCTGAACGCCCGCTCCGACCAGCAGGGCTGAGACGCCGCGACGCCCCGGGCGCCAGGGCGTCCGGGGCGTCGCGTACGGGGATCAGGCGTCGACCTCGACGACCTTCGCCTCCGGTGCGTTCTTCTGCACCGAAGCGATGCCGTTCAGGCACGACTCCTTGCTCTCGTAGCCCTGGCTGGAGGCGATCACCTGCCCGTTGCTGGCCTTGAGCCGGAAGCGGTGCTTGCCGCCTGCGTCCTTGTACACCTCGAACGTTCCCGCCATCGCGGACCTCCTCGTCCTGTCGCCGGACCCCCCGGCTTGAGGCCAGCCTAGGGGTTGCCGCCGAACCGAGGCCGCCGCGACGCGCCCGCAGTAAGGTGCGGACCATGCGTCCCGATCAGCTTCCGTTGTTGTTCACCGTGGGTCAGCCCACCGTCGCACCCGATGGTTCGTTCGCCGTGGTCTCGGCCACTCGCCCGAGCTTCGAGGCCGACGCCTACACCGGGCAGCTGTGGCGTGTCCCCCTGGGTGAAGGTGCGCCGACGCGCCTCACCCGTGGCTTCCGGGACACGGCCCCGGCGCTGAGCCCTGACGGCCGCCTGATCGCCTTCGTGCGCGCCCAGCCCGGCCTCCCCGGGCAGATCTGGGTAGCGCCCGCCACCGGTGGCGAAGCCGCTCAGGTCACCGATGCCACGTTGGGCGCGTCCGCCCCGGTGTGGGCGCCCGACTCGGCCTCCCTGGCCTACCTTGCACGGGTCCCGGAGGAGGGCCGCTACGGGACTCTGGACGGCGTGCCCGCCCCGCAGGAGGATCCACGGCACCTCACCGGCTACCAGATTCAGGCGAACGGTCTCGGCTGGTCGACCGACCGGGTGGCGCAACTGTTCCTGGTCGAGGCGCCCGACCTGCATGCCGAGCCGCCCATCGCCCCGGTGGGACGCGCCGCCGCCGGGCAGGAGCCTCCCCAACTGCTGCCCGTCTCCCGGCAGCTCACCTCCGGCCCCAGCGACGTCGAATCGGCCGTGTTCACCCCCGACGGCTCCGGCGTCCTGATCGTCACCCAGCGCGGCGCCGACCTGGACGTCACCGTGCGCTCCAGCCTGTACCGGGTCGAGGTCGCCACCGGCGACGAGACGCCGGTGCTGGCCGACGGACGCGTCAGCTACGTCGAGGCGGCCTTCTCCGCGGACGGAACCCGGCTGTACGCCCTCGGGGCGGACATGGGCGAGGACGGGCTGCACTTCGTCGCCGCGAACCCGTCGCTGTACGTGGCGGACCCCGATGGCGGCTCTCCCTCCCGGCTCACCGACCCGGCCGAGGTGGAACTGCACCACCTCGCCCCGGCGGGGGCCACCGACGTCTGGACGGTCCGAGCCTCCCGCGGCAGCAGCGAACTGTGGCGCGTCTCCCCCACCGGCGATGTCACCGTCGTGTGGGCGGGCAGCCCCACGGTCGGCCTCGTCGCCGGGATCCCCGGCGGCACGGACGCGGTCGCGACCGTCACGGGCATCGACACTCCGAGCGAGCTGACACTCATCGGCGGCACGGGGGGGCCCACCCTGCGGCTGCTCACCGGCTTCGCCGCCGACCTGCAGGCCGCCACCTCGGCGATCGCCCCGGTCGAACTGACCGCGGCGTCCGCGGACGGCTACCCGGTGCACGGCTGGGTGATCGTCCCGCAAGGACCCGGCCCCCACCCGGTGCTGCTCAACATCCACGGCGGCCCCTACGCCGAGTACACCGGTGACTTCTTCGACGAGTTCCAGGTGCTCGTGGAGGCCGGCTACGCGGTCGTCTATTGCAACCCGCGCGGCTCGGCGTCCTACGGGCAGGCCCACGGCGCGGCGATCACCGGCGACTTCGGCAACCTCGACACCGCCGACGTGCTCGGCTTCCTCGATCACGCGGTGGCGACGGTGCCCGGGCTCGACGGCGAGCGCGTCGGCATCATGGGCGGCAGCTACGGCGGCTACCTGAGCGCCTGGATCATCGCCCACGACCACCGGTTCGCGGGCGCGATCGTCGAGCGCGGGTTCCTCGACCCCGCGTCTTTCCTGGGCGCCTCCGACATCGGCTGGTACTTCATGCCCGCCTACAACGGACGCACCCTCGCCGAGCAGAACCGGCAATCGCCCATGCTGCTGGCCGATCAGGTGACGACGCCCACCTTCGTCCTTCACTCGGAGCTGGATCTGCGCTGCCCCCTCGGCCAGGGGCTGCGCTACTTCACGGCGCTCAAGCAGGCCGGGGTCGACACCGAGTTGCTCGTCTTCCCCGGCGAGAATCACGAACTGTCCCGCTCCGGGACGCCGTGGCATCGCCGTCAGCGGTTCGACGCGATCCTCGATTGGTGGGACCGTCACCTGCCGGTCCACGGGCCCGTCTCGGGGTAGTCTCAGCCAGGTGAGCCTTCCGCGCCGCGCCGCCGCCGCAGCCGTGGTGCTCGCGGTGAGCGCGGGCTGCACGCCCGGGAACGCCTCGACACCCACCGCGAGCCCGTCGATCACCCCGTCCGCGTCGTCCGTGACGCCGACGCCCTCCCCGACCCCGTCGGAGCATCTCGACCTTCTGGAGGAGGGCGCGGCGCCCCGCCTGGTCGAGCGGCTCCTGACCGCCGCCGGGGCGTCGCGGGCCATCATGGTCACCGTCACCCAAGCGGATGCCTCCGTCGCGGTGGTCCGGGGTGGCGTGGCGGAAACCTGGGCGTGGCGGGATGGCCGGGTCCAGCAGGTGCAGTCCGACATCAACTACGTCGCCCAGCGGGAGTTCGACCCGAGCGAGTTCGCCTTCAACGACTTGGGGGCGCTGTTTCGCGCGGCGCAGGCCGTCTCCGGCTCAGCGTCGGGGCAGTCCCTGCAGATCGTCGATTACTCGGCGGGGTTGGTCTCCATGTCGGTGTCGACGAACCCCGAAACCAGGCCGGTGTTCTTCAACGCCGACGGCACCTTGCTGCCGACCCTGGACTTCAGCAGCGCCTGGGGCCTTAAGCAGGGCTACGACGATGTGGTGGGCGCGCGCGGCACCACGACCGGCCTGGGGTTCGGGTCCGCGCTGGGTGTCTATCTGGACTCCCCGCAGGACGCGCAGGGCGCGTTCACGCGGCGGCAGCGCACGGCCAGGACGCCGGTCATCGTCACCAGCAAGACGGCGACCACCCGGCTGGCAGCGTTCGATCCTGCCCGGGTCGCCCCCGCCACCGTGTGGGCGGTGCTGGAGGGGCTGCGCGCGGAGGGCCGGTTCACGCTGGACATGACGTGGAGCTGCGAGGTGGACGACCGCGCCGCCACCGGGACGCCGCGGATGTACTTCCAGGTGGGCGACCGTTCCTTCGTCACCGACCTGCTGGGCAACGTCGTCGCCTGAGGTGCCCCGCCGCGGCGCCTGCCTCAGTCGAGCGCGCCCGCCGCGAACGTGTTGCACTGGTTGGGGTCGCCGGTGGTGAATCCCTGCGCCAGCCACTTCTTGCGCATCTGCGAGGACCCGTGCGTCCACTGGGTGGAGTCGACGCGTCCGGCCGACATCCGCTGGATGTGGTCGTCGCCGACGACCTCGGCCGCTTCCACGGCCCGATTGAGGTCGTCTTGTGTGACCTCGGCGATAATCCCGCCGGCGTCACCGGAGGCGTAGCGCAGCCACACCCCGGCGTAGCAGTCCGCCTGCAGTTCGAGGCGGACCTGCGGCGAGCTCGCTCCGGTCTGCTGGCCACCGGATTGGACCTTGCTCATGACGCCGGTCAGGTTCTGGATGTGATGGCCGTACTCGTGGGCGATGACGTAGGCCTCGGCGGCGTCCCCGCCCTGGGCTCCCAGTTGCGGAAGCTGGGTGGCAAAGAAGCTGGTGTCGAGGTAGACCAGTTGGTCGGCAGGGCAGTAGAACGGGCCGACATCGGCGCTGGCCTGCCCGCAGCCGGTGTTGATCGTCCCCGTGAAGGTCACCGTCTTGGTGACCTGGTAGCCCGGCAACGCCTGCTGCCAGTAGGACTGGATCGAGTTGGTGTAGGCGACGTACCGGCATTCCGGATTCGCAGAGATGTCGGCGCCGGTCTGACAGTTCGCATAGTCGCTGCTGGTGGAGGTCGTCGTCTGCGTCGGCGTTCCGCTGACCACCCCGAGCAGCGCGCTCGGGTCGAAGCCCAAGAACAGCGCGACGATGATGACCAGGATGCTGGCCCCGCCACCGACGGCGACGGCGCCGCCGCGCCTGCCGCTCCCGCCTCCCCCCATCTGGGAGGGATCGAGTTGGGCCCCCGAGTTGTATTGCACGCCGCGCACCTTCCTGTCCCCCGTGACCGGTCGGCATGAGCATAGCCCGGTCGCCGATTCGGCGACGGAGGGCGGTGGCGTGCGTGCGGCGGCTTGGATTGGCCGGTGACGACGGCAAAGATAGACGGATGCAGATCATCGGCGTGGAGGTACCGGGCGGGCCGCCCGCGTTGTCCTTCGCGCTGGGGCACGGCGAGGACCCCTACCAGGTGGTGTGGGAGCAGGGCTACAAGGTGACGCGTCCGCTGTCGGCGACCGGCACCGTCGAAGATCTCACGGTGACCCTGCAGGTTGCCGAGCATCACCGGCCGATCGTGCCGCGCGGCCCCCAACGGATCCGCAGCACGCTGCGCCCCGAGGAAGCCGGGTGCCGCCCCGTGGTGCGCCAGCGATTGGCCGCCTACGCCCTGGTCGTCTCCCAGCGTGGGGTGCTGGCCACCGAGTTCTCGGCGCGGACGGCCGTCCCGGGCATGTGGGGGCTGCCGGGGGGCGGGATCGATCCGGGCGAGAATCCCGCCGGGACCGTGCAGCGCGAGGTGTACGAGGAGACGGGTCAGACCATCGAGATCCTGCGGTTCTTGGACATGCAGTCGGATCACTGGATCGGGCACTCCCCCAGCGGGGTCGTGGAGGACTTTCATGCCGTGCGGTTGATCTACGCGGCGCGTTGCGACGATCCGATCGACGCCGTCGTCCACGATGTCGGCGGAACGACCGCGTCGAGCCGCTGGGTGCCCGCGGG
>NZ_DAIOIA010000097.1:0-8342 GCF_036744435.1 Propioniciclava sp.
CTCTACCAGCGCGTCGGGTTCGTGTTCTCCGACGACTACCTGCTCAACGCGTCCCTGCGCGACAACATCGCGCTCGGACGTCCCGAGGCCACCCTCGATGAGGTGCGGTCGGCCGCCGCCGCCGCGCAGATCGACGAGCGGATCGGCCAACTCCCCCGCGGCTACGACTCGGTGCTCGGCACCGACGCGGAATTGTCGGGCGGAGAACGGCAACGCGTCGCCATCGCGCGGGCGCTGCTCGCCGACACCCCCATCCTGATCCTCGACGAAGCGACCGCGTTCGCCGACCCCGACTCCGAGGTCGCCATCCAGCGGGCGCTCAGCGAACTCGTCCGAGGGCGGACGCTGCTCGTGATCGCCCATCGGCTCTACACCATCCGGCAGGCCGACCAGATCGCGGTGCTCTCGGGCGGCCGCATCGTCGAATCCGGTCGCCACGACGACCTGCTCGCCAGCGACGGGGAATACGCCCGGCTGTGGCGCGCCACCGGCAGCGACGAGGTCGCGCCGACGCACATCGAAGGGAACCAGGCATGATCCGCAACTTGCGCTGGGTGCTGGGCAAGGGCCGCACCCTGGACGGGATGATCGCGCTCGCGGTCGTCGCCGCCATCCTCCAAGGCATCACGTTCGTGCTGCTCGTGCCGCTGCTGCGCGCCCTGATCCTGGGCGACATCGCCGGGGCGTGGCTGTGGGCTGGCGCCCTGACCGCGGCCGCGCTCGGCTTCGCCATCACCTTGTGGTTCAGCTCGGTGCTCGGCCAGAAGGCGGCCCTCGACCTATCGGTGGGCCTCTATGACCGTCTCGGAGACAAGATCTCCCGCCTGCCGCTGGGCACGGTCGACCTGGCGCTCACCGGACGCCTCGCGCGCCTGACCAGCAAGGGCGTCATGCAGGTCACCACGGTGCCCGCACACCTGGTCCGGCCCATCATCACCGCCGTCGGGACGCCGCTGACCGTTGTCATCGGCATGACCGTGATCGACTGGCGGATCGGGCTGACCGCGCTCATCTCCCTGCCGCTGCTGGCGGGCGGCTACCTGCTGACCGGCACCATCGTCCGCAACCGCGACAGCAAGTACGCCGCCGCGTCGGCTGAAGCGGCCGGGCGGATCGTCGAATTCGCGCGAGTGCAGCCCGCGCTCCGGGCATTCCGCGGCAGCGCGTCGAGCAACGACGAGTTGACGCGTGCGCTTGGCGCCCAACACAAGACCTACCGCTCGCTGCTGCTGGGCGGCGCCGCAGGCATGTCGATCTTCGCCGTGGCCGTCCAGGCCGTGATCACGGTGCTGGTGCTGCTCGGCACGGCCCTGACGCTTGGCGGCAGCCTCGACGTCCCCGCACTGGTCGCCCTGCTCGTGCTGTCGCTGCGGTTCGTCGAACCCCTGATGCAGGTCGCCGACCTGGGCTCGGCGCTGCGCGTGTCGTCCAACTCGCTGGCCGAGATGCGCGAGATCCTCGACGCCCCCGAACTGCCCGAGCCGACCACCGCGGCCGTCCCGGCGGACGCCAGCGTCGCACTGCGTGACGTCGGCTTCTCCTACCGCCCCGACACCCCCGTGCTCACCGGCATCAGCTTCAGCGTCGCGCCGGGGACCACCACCGCGCTGGTGGGCCCCTCCGGTTCGGGGAAGAGCACGCTCATCAAACTGCTCGCCCGCTTCCACGACGTCACCAGCGGGCAGGTGATGATCGGCGGCCAGGACGTTCGCGAACTGGGCACCGCCACCACCATGGAGAACGTGTCGCTGGTGTTCCAGGACGTCTACCTGTTCTCGGGGACGCTCCTGGACAACATCCGGATGGGGCGCCCCGAGGCGAGCGACGAAGAGGTGTTCGCGGCCGCACACGCCGCTGAGGTCGACGAGATCGCCGCCCGGCTGGGGGACGGCTGAGACTCGCAGGTCGGAGAAGGCGGCGGGTTGCTGTCCGGCGGAGAACGACAGCGCGTCTCCATTGCGCGCGCCATCTTGAAGGACGCCCCCATCCTGCTGCTGGACGAGGCCACCAGCGCGCTGGATCCCGTCAACGAACAGGCGGTCTCCCGCGCCCTGCACCACCTGGAGGGTCGCTCCCGGCTGGTCATCGCGCACCGGCTCGAGACGGTGGTGAACGCCGACCAGATCGTCGTCCTCACCGATGACGGCCGGATCGCCGAGGTCGGCGTCCACGCGACCTTGATGGCCAACGACGGTCCCTACGCCGCGTTCTGGCGCGCTCGAACCGAGGCCGCCGGCTGGAGCCTGGCCACCTCGTGAGCGTCCAGGCTTCGACACAGAAGAAGGCCGACGCCTCAGCCAACGGGCAGGTCGGCGTCCTCCTGGCGGCGGTGGCGATCGCGTTCACCGGCCAGATGACGCTCAACCCGATCATCGCGCCGCTGTCGCGTGAGATCGGGCTGGCCGAATGGCAGGTGGGGCTCACCATCAGCGTCGCCGCCCTCATGGTCGTGCTGTTCAGCCCGATCTGGGGACGCCGCGCGCAAGCCTGGGGGAGCCGCACCGTCCTGATCGCGGCGCTCGGCTTCGCGACTGTCGTCATGGTCGCGTTCGCCGGCGTCGTCGGGCTGGGACTGGCCGGGTTGCTCGGCCCCGTGCCGCTGTTCGTGGCATTCCTGGTGCTGCGCGGTCTGTGTTACGGGGCGGCCGTGGCCGCCGTCATGCCGACCGCTCAGGCACACATCGCCGCCGTCACCACCGACGAGGCGACCCGCGTGAAGGGCATGGCGGGGGTGGGGGCCGCGCAGGGGGCGGCGTCCATCCTCGGCGCGATCGTCGGTGGGGTGCTGGTGGTGTTCGGCCTGATGGTGCCCATGATCGCCGTCCCCGTCATGCTCGCGCTCGCGCTGACCCTGGCGTGGGCCAAGCTGCAGCGTCCGGACGCGGCGACCCTGGTGGCGAGGCCCGCCGGGCTGCGGGCAACCGACCCGCGGGTGCTCCCGTACCTCATCGCCGGGTTCGGCATGTTCCTGGCCTTCGGCTTCGTCCAGGTGATCACCGGCTTCCTCGTCCAGGACCGGCTCCACCTGGAGGCCACCGCAGCCGGTGCCTTCGCGGGGATCGCCTTCCTGATGGCCGGCATCGGCATGCTGGTCTCCCAGGTGGTGCTCATCCCGAGGCTGGGCTGGGGGCCGCATCGGCTGATGCGGGTGGGCGTCGCGTTCGCCCTGACGGGGTTCGTCGTCCTGCTGCCGGACGCCGGCCTGTGGCTGCTCCTGGTCGCCATGCTGCTGATCGGGCTGGGCCTAGGATTCGCGATCCCGGGCTACACCGCGGGCCCGACGTTGCTGGTCCGCGATGAGGAGCAGGGTGCGCTCGCGGGCCTCATCGGCGCCACCAACGGGCTCACCTTCATCATCGCCCCCACCGCGGCCACGCTGCTGTACGGGCTGGGAGGTTGGATTCCGGTCGCCGTCTCGGTGGTCCTGCTGGCCTGCGTGATGCTGTTCTTGGTGCTCGATCCGCGGTTCTCAGCGGGTCAAGCCTCCGCTTGAGTCAGTCACCATCGGATGCGCCTGCAGAACTGGTCTCGGGCGCATCCGACGGGCCGGCCTGCAGTTGTCGAAGATTCGCGGACTTCGAGGATCCCAGGGGGATTGGCCGTTCAACCGGGTCAGGCAACTCTTCCGGGCCCGGCTCTCGCACCTCATCGGCCATCAGTTTCGGACGCTGGCCTTCGGGTGCGCACGTCTCGGACGTGATGGGTGATCGGCGGACCCACTTCAACTCGCGGAGTTCCTGACGCCCGTTGGCAAGTAGGTTCTTCACACGCGGCCAGGCGGAAAGCTCCCACCACTGCTTGACATGCGGTGACGCGACCACGAGCGCGGCGGCGATAACAAGACCTGCCTCCAAGGCCATGCGATGGTCCTCGTCGCTCAGCCCTGACTTATCGACGCTGCGCTCGTATGACTCCGGTTCATCGTCGTCAGGGATGAAGTCCGCATGGGTCTCCATGTGCCCACCGGCGTCGTAGAGGTTCTGACTCCAGCCTCCACTCGTCTTCCTGCCGGGCGTCAGGTTGTCATCGAACACGAACCTCCCGCGGACCTCAGCCATGCTGACTAGTTTAGCGATCGCCTCGTGGCGGTGGCACTGTGCAGTCAAGTCTTCGATAGTGGGGCCTCATTGGTCCACGGCATGAAACTTGTGGTAAATCGGGCCCCGCTGTGTATAGAGTTCCCCCAGCCCCATCCGGGGGCCTGAAACTCTGTCTGTGTACAGGAGTCGGCATGACCGTCATCGTCCATCGCTTGGCCGCTGTTCTCGCGCCCACGATGCTGTCGATGCCCTGCTGTCGCTGTTGTTGAGGTCACTCGCACCGCGGTGATCCGGGCCTGAGGCCCGTTGACGTTTTCTTTTTCTGACGCCTGAGCGCGAGGATTCTTCGCGCCGTGGTGCTGATTCCCGTGCGCTGTTCTTGGCGTGCCGTGAGTCCCTATTTCTGCGCCGGTGCGCAGCATTCCTCGCCTCGCCTTTCCTCCGCTCGAAGGAGCACGCCCATGAGCAGCGACACCACCACCTACAAGCCTTCCTTCCATGAACTCGCCGACTCCGCCGCACTGACTGAACCCGGTGCAGCCACCGCGGACGAGAGCCGCCCCGCACTGTCGCGCCGGGGCGCCGATCAGACCATCGGCGGGGCGTTCGCACGGTCGTCGGTGCCCCTGGCTCCGGGTGGAATCGCCCTCACCGGTGGCTTCCCCGGCCCCGACGTGCTGCCCATCGCCCGGCTCGCCGAGTCCTACGCCCGCGTCCTGGCCGATCCCGGCGCGGGGCTGACCGCCCTGCAGTATCACGGCCCGTTTGGCACCGACGAGTTGCGCGCATGGATCGCCGAAGATCAGGGCGTCCCCTTCGAGCAGGTGCTCATCACCAACGGCGCGCTGCACAGCATCTCCTACGCGCTGGAGGCGCTCATCGAGCCGGGCGACCTGGTGCTCGTGGAGAACCCCACCTACCCCTTCGCGTTGCGCGCGCTGCAGTACTACGGCGCCCGCGTCGAGGCGATCGGCACCGACGCACACGGCCTCGACGCCGACGCCCTGCAGACCGCGCTGGAGGCGGGCGCCCGCCCCAAGGCGCTCTATGTCATTCCCGACTTCCAGAACCCGACCGGCGTCACCCTCACCGCGCAGCGCTGGACGCAGATCACCGAGTTGGCCGAGCAGTACGGGTTCGTGATCTTGTCGGACAACCCCTACTAGCGGCTGCGGTTTGCGGGGGAATCCGTCGCCGACTTCGAGGTGGCCAGCGACCGGGTGGTGCACGCCAACACGTTCTCCAAGGTGCTCGGCCCGGGCCTGAGGCTCGGCTGGGCGGTGCTGCCGACCTGGCTGGTGGGCCCCGCCGTCCGGACCCGGCTCAACACCGACCAGCACGCCGGGCTGCTCACCCAGCGTGTCGTCACCGACCTGCTCACCCAGCCGGGAGCCCTGGACGCGGTCGTCACGGACGCCACCACGGCCTACGCCGAACGATCGCGGGTGCTCTACGACGCCCTGGCCGCCCGGCTGGGGGACCGCTTCGTGGCCGCCCGGCCCGAGGGCGGACTGTTCCTGTGGGCGCAGATCCCCGGTCTCGACGCCGCGCGCGCGCTCGACGCGGGCCGCGCCGCAGGCGTCGACTTCACCCTCGGCGTCGGCTTCGACCCCGTCGCCAGCGGACGCTACGACGAGTTCGTCCGCTTCGCCTACTCCAGCGCCACCCCCGATCAGCTCCTCCTCGCGGCCGACCGCTTCGCCGACGCCGTCGCCTCCCTGTGATCCCACACCGCAACCACACCAAGGAACCACGATGACCAGACCTGCACGACTCCTCGCCGTCGCGCTCGCCCCGCTGCTCGCGCTGACCGCCTGCAGTGCCGCCCAACCGGCCACGCCGACCAGTTCGGCCGCCACCACCCCCGTCGCCGGAGGGAACTACGTCCACGCGCTGGAGGCCGAGCCGGGCGGCTGCCTCGACGGCGCCCAGCAGCGCTTCCACGTCGCCCTCAACATCGTTCGCCAAGCCACCGACTCGCTGGTCGACCTGGATCCGGAGACCGGGAAAATCGTCCCGTGGCTGGCGACCGCCTGGGAGATCAGCCCCGACGCCAAGACCTTCACCTTCACCCTGCGCGACGACGTCACCTTCTCCAACGGGGAGAAGTTCGACGCCACCGCGGTGAAGGCCAACTTCGATCGGATCTCCGCGCTGGGCGCCAAGGCCGTCGGCGCCGGACCGGTGCTCGCCGGGTACACCGGAACCACGGTGGTCGATCCGACCACGGTGAAGGTCGACTTCGCCCAGCCCAACATCCAGTTCCTGCAGGGGCTGACGGCCGCCTGGCTGGGGTTCATCTCCCCGACCGACACGCAGAAGACCGCCGACCAGATCTGCTCGGGGGACTACTCGGGCACCGGGCCGTTCGTCATCGACAGCTACACCAAGAACGATTCCGCGAAGCTGTCCAAGCGCACCGGCTACGCCTGGCCCTCAGCGACCGCCCAGCACACCGGTGAGGCCTACCTCGACTCGGTGACGTTCACCTTCCTCAGCGAGTCCGGCGTCCGCGTCGGCGCTCTGCAGTCCGGCCAGGTCAACTCCGTCTCGCTGGTCCAGCCCCAGGACGAGGCCGTGCTCACCGGCTCCGGCTTCTCGACGCTGGTGGCCAGCCCGCCCGGACTCGTGCAGACCTGGATCGCGAACCAGAGCTCGGCACTCGGTGGGGACGAGGCCGTCCGCAAGGCGATCTCGCTGGCTCTTGACCGGGAGGCGCTCACCACGCTGTACGGCTCCGGCTTCGCCCCGGCGACCGGCCTGCTGAGCCCCAACACGCCCTACTTCACCGATCTGAGCGCCTACATCACGCACGATCCGACCGCGGCGGCCGCCACGCTGGAGGAGGCCGGCTGGACGCTGGGATCCGACGGCATCCGCGTCAAGGACGGCGTCCGGCTCAGCCTCAACGTCATCAACGTGTTCCCCGAGCAGGCCGAACTGCTGCAACAGCAGCTCAAGACGGTCGGCATCGACTACCAGATCCGCAAGCTCGACAACGCGGCGTCCTCCCAGGCCATCGCGCAAGGCGACTACGACTTCTACGTGTGGAACATGACGCGGGCCGATCCCGACGTGCTGCGCGGCATCTTCTCCTCCGTCGGGGGAGCGCAGGCCTACTCGCGGGCCCAGCCGTCGGCCGCCGACGCGCCCCTGGCCGCCCAGGCCGGGGAGACCGACTCGGCCAAGCGGCAGGCGCTCGTGGATGAGGCGTCGGTCGAACTCGCCAAGAGCTACGTCGCGATCCCGCAGCTCACCCGCGCCTGGGTGTATGGCCTCGGCAAGGACGTCCACGGGTTCGCCGTCGACGGAGAGGCCAAGATCCTGCTGTACGACACCTGGATCGGCTGATGATCCGGTTCTTGTTCCGGCGGGCGGCTCAGGGGGCTTTCGTCCTCTGGGCCGCCTTCACGGCGTCCTTCGTGCTGCTGTTCCTGCTGCCTTCGGACCCCGTCTTGACCATGCTGGGCGCCGACGGCCAGGGCGCGAACGTCGACCCGGCCGAGGTGGCGGCGCTGCGCACCGAGTACGGCTTCGACCAGCCGGTGTGGCTGCAGTACCTCAGCCGCCTCGGTGCGGCGCTGCGGGGCGACTTCGGGCATTCCATGAGCACGGGCTCCCCCGTCACCAGTGAGATCGCCGCGGCCCTGCCCGCAACCGCCCTGCTGGCCCTGATCGCGGTGTCCCTGGCCGTGGTCATCGCCGCCGTCATCGCGATCGCCGCCACCAGCACCTCCCACGGCTGGCTGCGCCGCTTCCTGCTCTCCCTGCCCCCGCTGGGGGTCGCGATCCCCACCTTCTGGCTGGCGCTGGTGCTCCTGCAGATCTTCTCCTTCCGGCTCGGGTTGCTGCCCGCGTTCGGCGCTGAGGGCTGGACGTCGCTGGTGCTGCCCGCCATCACCCTCGCCCTGCCCGTGTCCGCGTCGATGGCGCAGGTGTTCGCCTCCTCTCTGGACGCCACCTGGGGTTCGCCGTTCGTGCAGACCGCCCGCGCCAAGGGCGCCCGTCGTCCGCGCCTGCTCACCCGGCACGTGCTGCGCAACGCCCTCTCACCGGCGCTGACCGTGGCCGGGGTCACCCTGGGCGCAGTGCTGGCCGGGTCGGTCGTCACCGAGAGCGTCTACGGGCGCCCCGGCCTGGGCCGGCTCGCCGAGCAGGCCGTCGCCGCCCAGGACATCCCCGTCGTGCAGGGGATCGTCGTGCTCGCCGCCGCCATCTTCGTGATCGCGAACCTGGGCGTCGACGTGCTACAAGCCCGCATCGATCCCCGTCTGCTTTCTGGAGGTGCCCGATGAGCACACC
>NZ_DAIOIA010000097.1:8442-11743 GCF_036744435.1 Propioniciclava sp.
TCGGGCTCGTGTCGGGCTTCGTCGGCGGACGCCTCGACGCCGTCCTCATGCGGCTCGTGGACGTCATGCTCGCCATCCCCGGCCTGCTGCTGGCGATGGCCGTCATCGCCGCACTCGGGTTCGGCATCACCAACGTGGCCATCGCCGTCGGGATCGCCTCGGTGGCGTCGTTTGCGCGGCTGCTGCGCGCCGACGTGATGCGCGTGCGCCGCGCTCCCTATGTGGAGGCCGCCTTCGCCGGAGGCGAGCGCACCGGCTGGGTGATCCTGCGGCACGTGCTGCCGAATGCTTGGGGGCCCGTCGCCTCCCTGATCACCCTCGAACTGGGGCAGGCCGTCCTGGCCGTCGCCGCCCTGAGCTTCCTCGGCTACGGCGTCGTGCCGCCCGACCCCGAATGGGGGTCGCTGATCTCGGAGGGCCGCGCCTACCTGGCGACGAGCTGGTGGCTCACCATGCTCCCCGGGTTCGTCGTCGTCGCGGTCGTGCTGTCGGCGAACCGCATCAGCCAGGCCATCCAGCGCCGGGACGGAGTGATCCGATGACCGTCACCACCGAGCAGCCCGTCGGGACGCCTGAGCCGGTGCTCAGCGTCGGCGACCTCGCCATCAGCTACACCTCCCGAGGCCGTCGCACGGCGGCGGTGCAGGGCGTGGCGTTCAGCGTCGGGCCCGGCGAAACCGTCGCGCTGGTGGGGGAGTCCGGCTCCGGCAAGACGACCACCGCCCACGCCATCGTCGGGCTGCTGCCCGGCAGCGCCCACCGCGACGCGGGCGCGATCGTGCTCGGCGAGACCGACATCGCGGGCTGGTCGCAGCGCCGGCTGGCCACCATCCGCGGCCGTCACGTCGGCTTCGTTCCGCAAGACCCCGGCGTCGCTCTCAACCCGGTGCAGCGCATCGGCGTCCAGGTGGCCGAGCCGCTGCGCATCCACGGCCTGGCCGGGCGCGCCGAGGCGGACGCCCGCGCCCTGGAGATCCTCGCCCAGGCCGGGCTGGACGACCCCCAGGCCGTCGCGCTGCGCTATTCGCACGAACTGTCCGGCGGCCAGCGGCAGCGCGTCCTCATCGGGATCGCCCTGGCCTGCGACCCGCCACTCATCATCGCCGACGAACCGACCTCCGCCCTCGACGTCACCGTGCAGAAGGTGGTCCTCGATCACCTGCAGGAGCGCACCCGGGAGGCCGGGGCGTCCGTGCTACTGATCACGCACGACCTAGGCGTCGCGGCGGACCGCGCCGACCGGATCATCGTCATGCAGGGCGGCCGCATCGTGGAGGAGGGGCCCGCCTCGCGCGTCCTGGGGGCGCCCGAGCACGAGTACACTCGACGCCTCGTCGCCGCCGCGCCCTCGCTGCAATCCCATCGGCTGTCAGCCACCCCGGGGACACCCGTCCCGCGGGAGCGCGGCGACGATGTGGTGCTGGAGTTGGCAGGGATCGCCCGGCGCTACGTCAGCCGCGCGGGCGGCCGGACGCGGGAGGTGGTGGCCGCCCGTGACGTCAACCTCAGCGTCCGGGCGGGACGGACCACTGCCCTGGTGGGCGCGTCCGGTTCGGGGAAGACCACCGTCGCCCGGATCGCGAGCCGGCTGGTGGAGCCGGACGCGGGCCGCGTCCTGCTGGGAGGACGAGACATCACGACGGCGACAGGGGCCGATCTGCGTGAGCTGCGCCGGGGACTGCAACTCGTCTACCAGGATCCCTTCGGCTCCCTGGACCCGCGGATGCGCATCCTCGATACGGTCGCCGCTCCGCTGCGGGCCTACCGGATCGGTGATCGGGCCTCCCGCGCACGTGCGGCGGCGGGGCTGCTCGATCGCGTTCAGCTACCCGCCGACCTGCATCGCCGACTTCCCGCGGAGTTGTCGGGTGGCCAGCGGCAGCGCGTCGCGATCGCGCGGGCGCTGGCCCTCAACCCGAGGGTTCTGATCCTGGACGAGCCCGTCTCGGCCCTGGACGTCTCCGTGCAGGAACAGTTGCTGCAGCTCCTCACCGACCTGCAGTCCGAACTGGGACTCGGCTACCTGTTCATCACCCACGACCTGGCCGTCGTCCGGCAGATCGCCGACGAGGTCGCGGTGATGAACAAAGGGGAGGTCGTCGAGGCGGGAACGGTCGCCGACCTGTTTGAGAATCCGCACGACCCCTACACCGTGGAGTTGCTGGCAGCGATTCCAGGACGGGGGCTCGCCTCCTCCACGACCACCGGGTAGCCCGGCGCCATAGGGTGAGGCGATGACGACGTTCCACGCGTTCCTGGGGTGCAGTCTCGACGGGTTCATCGCCGGCCCGTTGGGGGAGCTGAGCTGGCTCACCGACTTCGACGAGGTGCTGGGCGACACCGGGTTCGACGCCTTCTTCGCCTCGATCGAGGCGATGGCGATGGGACGCGTGACCTACGAGGCCATGCTGCAGTTCGACCCCGCCTTCTATCGCGGCGTGCCGATCCACGTCCTCTCGCGCACCCTCGGCCCTGGAGCCCGCCCGAACCTGGGCGGTTCGACGGTGACGGTGCACCCGGATCTACCCGCACTGGTCGACGCCTTGACCGCCGCCCACGTCACGCGCGCCTACGCCGACGGCGGGCGCACCGTGCAGGCTCTGCTCGCCGCCGGCCTGCTCGCGGACCTCGTCCTCACCCGCGTGCCAGTGCTTCTGGGGGAGGGCGTCCCGCTGTTCGGGCCACTTCCCGCGCCGGTGCCCGCACAGTTGGAGTCCGTCCGGCAACTGCCCGCAGGTGCCGTCCAGTCGACCTACCGGTTCGGGGCGGCGTAGGGCTGACATATCCGCGTGCCAGAATGGGGGAATGCGCAGGCGACCACGCGAGGGACTCAAGCCATAACGCCGGTCCGCCCTTCACCGAGGGACAGCGGGCCGGGGTTCCGTTCCTCGGAGGCTTGCCTTGTCTCGTACCAACGCCCACGTTCCGCTGCAGGTGCGCATCGCTCGTGGCGACATTCACCGTCGTGCCGTCCACGACCACACCAATGGGGTGTGTGACCTGCCTGCTCCCCTTGCACCGGATGCGCTCGTGAACCGGGCAGGGCACTGTCACTGGGAATGGCGTGACGACGGGGTGGGGCTCTGCCCCTGTGAGATGTGCCACCTGGGTGCTCAGAATCGCCGCGAACGCCGCCGCGACCGGCAGCGCACTCGCCGGGAGTTGAAGGCCGAGGCGGCCCGAGGCACAGAGCGTAACGCGGTCTAGCGGGGGCCACTCTCCCTGTCGCAGGCGCGAGTGACTAGATGTACTGACCGGGCAGGTTGGTTGAATGACTGCGGCCTACGAACGTGAAGACCTC